>NZ_LSJW01000020.1:0-24969 GCF_001557335.1 Microbacterium sp. CCH5-D1 | reverse complement strand
GTGCGAACCCGCCGAGAACGCGCCCGAACGCGGTAACCGGCGTGCCGGTGGTCCCCGACCGAGGTATCTGGCGGCGGAAGAAGCCGAACGACGACGGGAGCACCCAGAAGTGACCTTCTACGACGAGATCGGCGGGCACGAGACCTTCCGGAAGATCGTCTCCGTGTTCTACCGCGAGGTCGCGCTGGACCCCGTCATGAAGCCGATGTACCCGGAGGAAGACCTCGGTCCTGCCGAAGACCGTCTTCGGATGTTCCTCGAGCAGTACTGGGGCGGCCCCACGACGTACGGCGAGACCCGCGGGCATCCGCGTCTGCGCATGAGGCACATGCCGTTCCACATCGATGCGGATGCGCGAGACCGTTGGCTTCGTCACATGCGCACCGCGCTCGACGAGGCGCAGTTGTCTCCCCTGCACGAAACCACGCTGTGGGACTACCTGGAGCGCGCGGCCTATGCCATGGTGAACACACGCGAACCTTCCGGGATCGGCGCCGGACCCGGCGGCCGGCCCACGCTCGAGACCCGCTCACGTCAGGAATCAACGGAGACCCCATGACGACAACGCCCCTGTCCGCAGACGTCCTGGTGATCGGATGGGGGTTGGCGGGCCTGGTCGCCGCCGCCGAGGCGCTCGATGCCGGGCGGCGTGTCATCCTGGTGGATCAGGAACCGCGCACGAACCTCGGTGGGCAGGCCTGGTGGTCGTTCGGAGGGCTGTTCTTCATCGACTCCCCCGAGCAGCGGCGCCTCGGTATCAAGGACTCGTTGGAACTGGCGACCCAGGACTGGTTGGGCAACGCCGGATTCGATCGACCGGAAGACGAGTGGCCCCGGCGATGGGCCGAGGCGTACCTGCAGTTCGCCGCCGGCGAGAAGCGCGCGTGGCTCCGTGAACGTGGGGTCGGCTTCTTCCCCGTCGTCGGCTGGGCGGAGCGCGGCGGCTACGGCGCTATCGGACCTGGCAACTCCGTGCCCCGCTTCCACATCACGTGGGGCACCGGCCCGGGAATCGTCGCGCCATTCGCCGCAGCTGTCGAGCAAGGGGAGCGAGAGGGGCGCCTGACCGTGCTCCCCCGCCACCGCGTCTCCGAGCTGCTGGTGACCGACGGAACCGTCACCGGGGCACGCGGGCAGATCCTCGCGACGAGCGGGTCGAAGCGCGGTGAGCCTTCATCGCGCGACGTCGTCGACGATTTCGAGATCACGGCGACAGCGACCATCGTCTCGTCGGGCGGCATCGGTGGAAACCACGACCTTGTACGCGCCGCTTGGCCCGCGCGCCTCGGCACTGCACCGGAGCACATGCTCACCGGGGTGCCCGCGTATGTCGACGGCTCGATGCACGGTGTGAGCGAAGCCGCCGGTGCCCGGCTGATCAACGGCGATCGCATGTGGCACTACGTCGAAGGCATCGCCAACTGGGATCCGGTGTGGCCGTCGCACGGGATCCGCATCCTCCCCGGGCCGTCTTCGCTGTGGTTCGACGCGACCGGCGTTCGCCTGCCCGTGCCGCTGTTCCCCGGATTCGACACTCTCGGGACTCTCGCTCATCTGCGCACGACCGGGCACGACCACTCCTGGTTCGTCACGTCGCGCCAGATCGTCGAGAAGGAGTTCGCCCTCTCCGGAAGCGAGCAGAACCCCGACCTCACCGGGAAGGACGTGGGCCTCCTGTTGAAGTCCCGCCTGGCGAAGGGGCCCACAGGGCCGGTGCAGGCGTTCCTCGACGAGGGTGAGGACTTCATCGTGGAGAACGACCTCGATTCGCTGCTGGAGCAGATGCAGAGGCACGCCGGCGGCGAGGTGCTGGACATCGACAACGTGCGGCGCGAGGTGCTCGCCCGCGATCGGGAGATGGAGAACGACTTCACGAAGGACGCGCAGATCGGCATGCTCCGTTCCATGCGCAGCTATCGAGGCGACAAGCTCATCCGAACGGCGGCTCCGCATCGCCTTCAGGATCCGGCCGCGGGGCCGCTCGTCGCGGTGAAGCTGCACGTGCTCACCCGCAAGTCGCTCGGCGGCATCAACACCGACCTCCAAGGGCGCGCGCTGAACGCGGTCGGCGAGCCGATCCCCGGGTTGTATGCCGCTGGCGAGGCGAGCGGTTTCGGCGGTGGCGGAGTGCACGGCTACCGTGCGCTCGAGGGGACGTTCCTCGGCGGGTGTCTGTTCTCCGGCCGCATCGCCGGACGGGCTGCGGCTCTGGCCGGATGATCTCGGTCCCGGGCTTTCCGGGTGAACCTCTTCGGGGCATCCATCCTGCTTGTTCGGGGTAACCCGAAGCGGCGGCGGCGGGTCTCGAGTCGTCGCGTCCAGCTCCCTACCGTGGAATCGTGCGCATCCTCTGCATCCTCGGTCTCGTCTCGGCATCGATCCTCGGCGGTACGCTCTCCGCTGCCGCCGCCGATGCGTCGACGGCGCATGAAAGCGCGGTCAGGAGCTACGCCGAGGCGTTCGCGACGCCCGGGATCGCGGCAGCGGTCATCTCGAATGGTGACGTCGACCTGATCGTGCACGGCCGTGACGGAGCGGGCGACCCGATCACTCCGCAGACGCCGTTCCGGATCGCGTCGATGAGCAAGTCGATCACGGCGACCGCGATCATGCTCCTCGTACAGGATGGAGCGCTGGCGCTCGACGACCTCGTCGTCGAGCGGCTCCCTGAATTCACGATGGCCGACCCCAGGCATCGGGACATCACGATCAGACAGCTCTTGTCTCATACGTCGGGGCTCTCGCTGCAGACGAACGACGAGTTCTCGCTGCCGGCGCCGCGCAACACGCGGGCGGTGGTGACTGAACTCACAGGACGACGACTCGTCGCGGATCCGGGTGCTCGTTTCGAATACCACAACACGAACTACTCGCTCGCGGCCCGCATCGTCGAGGTCGTCTCTGGGCGCAGCCTCGACGAGTTCCTCCGTCAGCGGCTTTTCGCCCCGCTCGGGATGCTCGACTCTCGAAGCGTCGACGCCTGTGATCAGAGCGTCGACGGGCTCACACCCGGCTATTCCGTGGTGCTCGGGGTCGCCTATGTCATGCCGGAGATGCCGGGCCGGTGCGGCGGCAACGGTGGTGTGGTCTCGACGCTTTCCGACATGGTGCAATGGCTGGGTTTCAACCAGGGTGACGTCGGTGCGGACATCCTGGATCCGGTGCTGCGGGAGGAACTGCATTCTGTGCAACCGGGCGCCGTGTCGTATGCCCTGGGATGGCAGAACCTCGGTCCGGACGGAGCACCAGCGCCCGGCGTCCTGTCGCACGGGGGTACTCTCGCGACGTTCGGCGGGTCGATGGCCTTCGACACCACCACCGGTACCGCAGCCGTGGTGCTGACGAACGGGGTGGGCTCCCCCGGCGAGCTGGTGCGTCACCTGATCGAAGGCGACGCGTCCGCGGCGACGTACGAGAATCCGCTGGATATCGCGAACAGGATCCTCCTGGGTGTCACAGCGTTCGCGTCGATCGTTCTGCTCGTCACGACGCTGAGGGCTCCGCGGTGGGCGAGGCGGATGCGCGGAGAGGGGAGGTCGCGTGCCGGTGTCCGGCTCGTTCCGTTCGCGCTCGTCATCGTGGCGGGGTTCTTCGTCCCCCTGGTGCCAGGGCTGCTCGGGGGATCCGTCAACTGGCAGTACTGGGTGATCGACCTCTGGCTGTTCCCGCTCTTGGACGCTCTGGGACTCGTGCTCGTACTGGGTGGCACAAGCGCGCTGGTGAGCAGGATCGTGGCACTGCGGCTGGACTCGCGGGCGCCCGGAGGATCTCAGCCCGCGGAGCCGGTGTCCCGGACGCTCGTGAGACCCGATGCGACGGGACCGCGCGAGAGCACGTGACCACGTCGGAAGGCGAGACGTGTCCACCGCCCCGACTTCGACACGCGGACCTGCTCCTCACCGGAGATGAACCCCATCGCGTCGGCAGCGAAGGCGATTCCCCGAGGGAGGCCGTCGAGGTCCTCGTCGGGTTCGCCCCAGATCGCCGCACGCAGGGCGCGTACGGCCTCTTCGCCGGATCCCGGGGCTGCGCCGCGGGCGACGGCGGAGATTCCCCACTGCGCGCGCTGCGCGATCACAGATGCGTCGAGCTCCCCTACGGGCTCCCAAGAGCCACGGGGCGGAGCCACCCCGGCCCAGGCGGGCGACATCCCGGTCTCCGGGAGACCGAGCCGCTGCGGCTCATCGGTCTGCGAGAGCTGGTCGACCACGATGTCGCACTCGAGCTCGGGGTCGGCGTGCACGATCCGCATCGCGAGGATCGTCGGTGTCTGGTCGAAGAGTCCATGGGGAGCGAGCGCCGCGGTCGTGAGGGCGAGCACACCGTTCCCCGCCTGCAACCGTACTCCCTCGTCCGTGATCCGTGACGCGCGTCCCACGAACGTGAGAACGTCCTTCGCTGTGTCCGGGTCGGCGAGGAGGAGGTGATGCGGCACGCGTTCTAAACTACCAACGGAGCGGCGCCTCGGGGCGCGGAGAGGAACAGATGAGCACGGACGAGCACGCCACCCGGACCGTCGAGCGACTGCTCGAGGTGCTCGATCTCGATTCGACGCAGGCACGGACCACGGAGGACATCTTCACGGGTTCTTCGCACCCGATGCCGAGCGGACGGATCTACGGTGGCCAGGTCCTCGCTCAGGCGCTCCTGGCTGCCGAACGCACGCTCCCCGAGGATCGTGCTGCGCACTCGATGCACGGCTACTTCCTGCGCCCCGGCGACGCGAGCCAGGGCATCACGATCTCTGTGGACCGCATCCACGACGGACGTTCCTTCTCGACGCGCCGTGCCCAGGCGTACCAGAACGGTGTGCCGATCTTCTCGATGATCGCTTCCTTCCAGGACACGGACCCCGGTGTCGAACATGCGGCATCGATGCCGGAGGGCATTCCCGCACCAGAAGACCTGGCTCCGGACGAGGCCCGCGTGCAGGGGCTCCCCGGCGGGACGGCCCGGATGCTGAGCGAGCGGGCAGCGGACATCCGTCACGTCGACTCGCCGTTGTATCTGCCCAGTGACGACGAGCGCATACCGAAGCAGGCCGTGTGGATGCGCCTGCGGGCTCCGCTCCCCGACGACCCGCGTCTGCATCGCGCAGCCCTCGCCTACCTCAGCGACATGACGATCCAGGAGTCCATCCTTCGGGCGCACGGCGTGTACTGGGCGCTTCCCGGTCTCAAAGTCGCGAGCCTCGATCACGCGATGTGGTGGCACCGGCCCGCGCGGGTGGACGAGTGGCTCCTGTACGTGCAGGAGTCGCCGAACGCGCGCGGCGGACGGGGACTCGCCACCGGCCGGATCTTCACCCGTGACGGCGAGTTCGTGGCGAGCGTCGCGCAGGAGATCATGATCCGCGTCCCTGACGATCAGGACTGACGAGCAGCACTGACCAGCAGCGCTGAAGCGTCTGCCGGGTTTGACTGGCCCGACCGGCTTGAAGAGCTGGCAGCTTCGGTCGAGGCGCGCTGCGACCGGGACCGCGGCCGGTGTCAGCGGTGGGTGTACTCGATCGATTCGCCGACGTACGGCTCCCAGACGTCGCGCATCTCCTGGGTCAGGCGGGTCGGGCGACCGGTCTGCGCGTCGACCAGGACGATGATCGCCGTCGAGCGCGCGTAGATCTGACGAGGTTCCGCCGTCGGATCGTTGTGTACCTCGTAGCAGACCTCGACGCTGGATCCGCCGAGCTTGCCGAACCACATCTGCACCTCGAGCGGTCGCCGCTGATACGGCACCGGCGCGAGGTATTCGATCTCCTGGCGGGCGATCAGCGTGAGGATCCCCTCTTCGATGCCCGAATCGAGCACCGCCGTCGATGGAGCCTCCTCGCCGGGGCCCGCACGCCAGAACGCTCGCACGCGAGCCTCCTCGAGCAGTTTCAGCATCGAGGTGTTGTTGACGTGGTTGAACGCATCCAGATCGCCCCAGCGGAGCTGGATCGGGATGTGCAGGCGGGGCCCCGGCGTCGCGGTCATGACGGAGTCAGTCGCGCGTCAGCTTGCGGTGGGTCGAGCGGTGCGGCTTGGCGGCATCGGCTCCGAGACGCTCGATCTTGTTCTCCTCGTACGCCTCGAAGTTGCCCTCGAACCAATACCACTGGTCCGGCTTCTCGTCGGTTCCCTCGTAGGCGAGGATGTGCGTGGCGATGCGGTCGAGGAACCACCGGTCGTGGGTGATCACCACGGCGCAGCCGGGGAACTCGAGCAGCGCGTTCTCCAGCGAGCTCAGGGTCTCGACGTCGAGGTCGTTCGTGGGCTCGTCGAGAAGAAGCAGGTTGCCACCCTCCTTGAGGGTCAGCGCCAGGTTGAGGCGGTTGCGCTCACCGCCGGAGAGCACGCCGGCCTTCTTCTGCTGATCGGGGCCCTTGAAGCCGAACTTCGACACGTAGGCGCGCGACGGGATCTCGGTCTTGCCGACCGTGATGTAGTCGAGGCCGTCGGAGACGACCTCCCACAGCGTCTTGTTCGGGTCGATGTTGGAGCGGGACTGGTCGACATAGCTGATCTTGACCGTCTCACCGATCTTCAGGTCTCCGCCGTCGAGCGGCTCGAGCCCGACGATGGTCTTGAACAGGGTGGTCTTTCCCACACCGTTCGGCCCGATGACGCCGACGATGCCGTTCGGCGGGAGGCTGAAGCTGAGTCCATCGATGAGCGAGCGCCCGTCGAAGCCCTTCTTCAGGTTCTTGGCCTCGATGACCACGCTTCCGAGACGCGGGCCCGCCGGAATCTGGATCTCCTCGAAGTCGAGCTTCCTGGTCCGCTCCGCCTCGGAAGCCATCTCCTCGTATCGGGCGAGACGCGCCTTCGACTTGGTCTGGCGACCCTTCGCGCTGGAACGCACCCACTCCAGCTCCTCCTTGAGGCGCTTGGCGAGCTTGGCGTCCTTCTTGCCCTGGATCTCGAGGCGTTCGCCCTTCTTCTCCAGGTACGTCGAGTAATTGCCCTCGTAACCGATCAGGCGGCCGCGGTCGACCTCGGCGATCCACTCGGCCACGTGGTCGAGGAAGTACCGGTCGTGGGTGATGGCGATGACGGCGCCCTTGTATGCCTGGAGGTGCTGCTCGAGCCAGAGCACGCTCTCGGCGTCGAGGTGGTTGGTCGGCTCGTCCAGCAGCAGCAGATCGGGCTTCTGGAGGAGCAGCTTCGCCAGCGCCACACGACGCTTCTCTCCACCCGACAGGGGTGCGATGGCCGCGTCTCCCGGAGGGGTGCGGAGGGCGTCCATGGCCTGCTCGAGCTGCGAGTCGAGGTCCCAACCGTCTGCCGCGTCGATCTCCTCCTGAAGCGAGCCCATCTCAGCGAGGAGAGCGTCGAAGTCGGCATCGGGATCCGCCATCAGAGCGGAGATCTCGTTGAACCGGTCGAGCTTGGCCTTGATCGCGATCCCGTCCTGGATGTTCTCCAGAACGGTCTTGGTCTCGTCGAGTTCAGGTTCCTGCATCAGGATGCCGACCGTGAAGCCCGGGGAGAGCTTCGCCTCGCCGTTCGACGGGGTGTCGAGTCCTGCCATGATCTTGAGGATGGTCGACTTACCCGCGCCGTTCGGACCGACCATGCCGATCTTGGCCCCGGGGAGGAACGCCATGGTCACGTCGTCGAGGATGAGCTTCTCGCCCACCGCCTTGCGCGCACGAACCATCGAGTAGATGTACTCAGCCATACCTTTTAAACACCTTTGCTGCTCAGAACTGAACCTGCCATCACGCCGCACGCACGGCGTGGAAACCCAGCTCTAGACTACCGCCGAGGTCGTCGCCATCGTGCCGATTGGGTGCGCCACACGGCGCGAACGGGCAACGAGAGCAGCCGCGAGCTTCGCCTCGGAGCTTCATGCCGCCTTCGCGGGCTCGCAACTGACTGCCGTCACTCGCGCCTGGCCTGACCAAAAATCGCCTGCTGTGCGACGTAACGAACCAACGAAATGTCTGCGTACAAATGCGAGACCTCTGCTCCTGTAGGCAGCAACAACTCAGCACCGGTGCCGCCGCCGTCTTGTTTTGTGTGGACGATTCGGCAACGAATCGCATAAATTCGATCCGCAAGTTGCTCGCGAACATCATTTGCTTGAACGCGAACGGGATCCGCTCCCCGAATCCGCGAGGGCTTGTCCGTGATCGGATTACCTTCAGACGTGGACAGACGATCAATCGCACCCCGAACGCCCTCGACTGTGGTGGCGGCGAGCACCGTCGCACGCAGTTGCTCGCGCTCACCTATGCCAGCACGCACAGCAGGGCCCGCAAGGTCAATCAACCTGGATATATCGCTATCACTCGTTGGGTCGAATCGCGGGTTGAGTAGCTCGGACCGTATCGCACTTGAGGTCCCGGCGTGGGCGAACGCCGGAAAGTAGAACTCCAGTGCTTGGTAATAGGCGAGGAACTCTAACAGCGGTAGTTGTTGTGCGGACCTACCGTACTGGTATAGAGCAAGAGCTTCGGGAGCGTAAACGTTCGTCGGAAACTGCATCGTCTTCTTGGAGCGAGAGAGCGGCCTCCGTCGAAGCGCACTGCGAACTCTCTGAAGTGTGAGCGGGATGCCGTACATCACGTCCAGATCGAAGAACAGCGAGCCCGACAATTTTTCGAGGAGTGCTAGCGCATCGTCATGTCGAGAAGCGTCGAAACCTTCGATGCGCAAGACTTTGCTTCGCCGCATCAGTCGGTTAAACAAAGCCCTGGCTACGGGCGACGGATTCACGATCCCGACGTGGCGCCCGGCCTTCTCTAACTCGAGATTTGAATCGCTTACGTATCGCTCACCGTCGTCTTCGGACTCCGCGTAAATGACAGTCGCCCCGGGGATGTGATGCAGCCGAGGCTGACCAGCCATGCCACCTGCCCCCACCTGGTTTACTCTCGCCTCGATCGTTCCCGTGGTCCGATCCACGTACGCGAGATAGTCACCAAGGAACACGATGCTGTCCAGCGTCACGTTCATGAGCACCTCAGCACCGGACGCGTCGACCGATATTGCGCGCGAGTTCCGGCCGTTTCCGAACTCGATCTCTACCCATCGCCGAGACACCGAGTCTTCCGTCTCATACCGTTGAATGCTCGCTTTCAACCCGCATTCCGCAGCGTGCTTTACAAGCCGCTCGAATGTGTCCTCGCCATTTTCACTCGCGCGCTGCGGGAGCGAGGGCTGGTCGTCGAGCTCGTCTTCGATGACGTCTGTCATAGCGGCTCCAAGTCGTCGGGTCAGGAGTGAGCCTATCGAACGAACTACGGTTCACCGTGCCGCACATCTCAGACAATCCGAAGGGCCGGGAGGCAGCAGAATAGAAGTCGAACTTCTCTACCGACTCGCTAGACCGCCAGTGACCGCGCTTGGGAAAGGTCACGGTAGATGTACTCAGCCACCGAAAACCGCTCCTTCTGTTGGCGTCGAAGATCGACACTCCAGCCTACCGGCCCCCTGGCATCTCACCAGTCGATCGGACGTGTGGTGCCGACGAGACAGCGCCCCTCCGCGAGCTGCGGGAGAACCGCCGTGACGACCTGACCGGTGGAAGGGCCGACCTGGCCGACGAGGCACTCGTCATTGCCCCAGCGGACCGAGAACTGCAGACTCTCCGCCGGGTTGCCCACTGTGGTCAGGTCCTGGGTCACCTGCATCGAATCGCGATCGAATCCTGCGCCGATCAGCGCGTCGATGTACGCCCGACCTTCGCCGCGCTGCTCGGTCGCCCAAACGCCCTCCGCGGTAGCGGTGAACAGCGGCAGATTGTCGTCGGCGCTGCCATCCGGCACGAGAACGGGCCCGACGGGTGCCGTCGATTCCGCGTCCGGTGAGGCGGAGGCCGTGGCGGAGGGAGACGGTGCGGCGGTCGGCGTGCAGCCGGACAGGAGCATGGCGACGACAGCGGCGGCGGCTAGTGCACCGGCTGTGCGCGGCGGAGGAAGGACCGATCGACGAAGCACGTGCCGAGTCTACGTCGCCTTCTCATCACACCTGCGCTGTCCTCGTGCCCCCGTTCACGCGCGCAGCCGTGCGCCGTCGCCGAGGCAGCGCCCGTCACGCGCTCCCGGCCACCTCTACGTCCGGTGCCGACCAGGAGAGTGCGAACGCGGATGAATCGCTCCCCGAGCCCAGCGCATCGACGTCATCCTCGGAGACACGCGTATCCGGTGATTCGGTCGACGTGTCGGGAGTACTCGTCTGCGGACGCGGCTGCGGGCGATACGCCGTGGTTCCCCACCGCAGATCATGGCCGATCGCATCTGCCTCGATGTCGACACTGGTGCCGTGCTTCCCATTGCTCTCCCAGTTGCGGATCTTGAGACGCCCCGTCACGATGACGCTGTCTCCCGTGCGCAGCGACGCCTTGGCGTTCTCTCCGAGGTGGCGGAACGCTGCCACCGAGTACCAGTTCGTGCCCGAATCCGTCCACGTCTGCGTCGCGGCATCGAAGCGACGGTGCGTGGTGGCAAGGCGGAAGTTGGTGACAGGGACTCCTCCGCCTGTCTGTGTCTGCGTCGGGTCGGTGGCGACTCGTCCCACGATGGTCAGGGTGTCGATCATGTTCGTATCCTCTCGATCGCCGGGTCTCTTCCGGCTTTCTCCAGCTTGCGCGGGAGCATCGGGCCGCGAATGCGGTGAAGACGTAACCGGTGGACAGATTGCAGAAGGCGCGGACGGTGGAGAGAAAGCCCCCGATGACAGCGACGGAACCTGCGACGGCGAATGTCGGTGGTCGGTCATATCTTCGAATCATGAAAGGAGTACCGATGTCCGACCACCTGACCACCTCCCTACCCGACGTCCCGTTCGCGACGCCTCGACTCTCCTCTGCGCGCGAGCGTCTGGTCCGCGCTGCCGATCACCTCTGGAGGGTGCAGGATCGCCGGGAGCACATCCTGGGTCATCTCCGGATCGTCGCCGATCCGCTGGGGCTTCGGTACCGCGCCGAACGGCTGCACCTCGCGACGGGCGTGTTCCGCGTCGTCGGCGAGTTCTGGCGTGTGGACGACGCGGTCGCGGCTCTGCGTGCTTCCTGACGACGGCCAGGAGCCCGGTCCCGTTCCGCGTCTCTCACCGGGATTCGATCCTGCGTGGTGCCCCCGGCAGGATTCGAACCTGCGACCAAGAGATTAGAAGGCTCCTGCTCTATCCCCTGAGCTACGGAGGCGCACGCGTCTAGAGTATCGCGCTCCTGCCGAACGATCATGACGCCGGTTCCGGTCGGGGATGTCGGGACCGTCGATAGGATGGCGACATGGTATCTGCGTCCGAGAACGACCGTCTCGTATGGATCGACTGCGAGATGACGGGCCTCGATCTCGCAGTCGACGAACTCGTGGAGATCGCGGTCGTGATCACCGACTTCGAACTCAACCCCGTCGATGCGGGGTTCCAGGTGGTGATCAGAGCCAGCGAAGCGGCCCTCGATCACATGAATGACTTCGTCACGAACATGCACGAGACCTCGGGGCTCATCGACGAGATCGCAGGCGGTCTCTCGCTCGAAGAGGCGGAGGCGCAGACTCTCGCCTATATCAAGCGCTTCGTTCCGCTCGAGCGGAAGGCTCCTCTGGCAGGCAACACGATCGGCACGGACAGGATGTTCCTGGCAAAGTACATGCCCCAGGTCGATCAGTGGCTGCATTACCGCAACGTCGACGTGTCGAGCATCAAAGAGCTGTCGCGCCGCTGGTATCCGCGGGTGTTCTTCCAGGCTCCCTCGAAGGACGGCGGTCACCGCGCCCTTGCTGACATCCTGGAGTCGATCAGGGAGCTCCGCTACTACCGGGAGGCCGTGTTCGTCGATGAGCCGGGTCCGTCCAGCGACGAGGCTCGCGAGATCGCTTCCCGTACGGTGTCAGAGTTCACTCCGAACATGTAATAGACTCGTATGGTTGCCCGCTCCGGTGGGCACATGGTGGGTATAGCTCAGCTGGTAGAGCGCTGGCTTGTGGTGCCGGATGTCGCGGGTTCGAGTCCCGTTACTCACCCTCCAGAAGAAGGCCCGAATCGCAAGGTTCGGGCCTTCTTCGCATCTGTGCCTCAAATGACGCGCCCCCGCGAAGCCCTAGACTGACGACGTGTCGCTCGCGGTCTGGTTCTCGTTGCTGACCGTTTCCGTCGTCATCAGCTTCACGCCGGGGGCCGGCGCGATCAACACGATGTCGAATGCGATGAATCAGGGATGGCGTCGTTCCATCTGGGGCATCGTCGGGCAGCAGATCGCCCTGATCGTCCATGTGGCGGTCGTCGCCGCGGGAGTCGGGCTCCTCGTGTCCCGTTCGGAGCTTCTCTTCAACGGGATCCGCTACGCCGGAGCGGCCTACCTCGTGTTTCTCGGCGTCCGGCTGATCCTGACGAAGCCGACCGTGGCGGTCGAGGACGCACCCGTTCCGGTCGACTCCCGTGAGAGCCCGTGGTCGATGATCCGCCGCGGCTTCTGGGTGAACCTGCTCAATCCCAAAGCGATCGTGTTCTTCCTGGCGTTCATCCCCCAATTCGTCAGACTGGATCAGCCCCCGCTCCCCCAGTACCTCACGCTCATCGCGACCGTGATCGTGGTGGACGTGATCGTGATGTGGGGGTTCTTCGCAGCAGCCGCGCGTCCGTTCCGTCGCCTCACGCGAACCGCGCGCGGACAGCGAGTGCTCAACACGGTCTTCGGCACGCTCTTCATAGCGGTCGCCGCGATTCTCGTTCTCCTCCACTGAGGGCTGTCGCCCCTAGGCTGGAGGGGATGGACATGGATGCGGCCGCCTTCGAAGAGCTCGTGATCGACGAGCTCGATCTGCTCCCCGACGACATGGTCGAAGGGCTCGACAACGTGGTGTTCGTGGTGGAGGACCGCCCGGAGGACGGCAGCCTCGATCTGCTCGGTCTCTATGACGGACTGGCGCTGACGGAGCGGACGCAGTACGGGATGGGCGAACTCCCCGATCGCATCGTCGTCTACCGCGAACCGCATCTTGCGCAGTGCGAGACGGAGCAAGAACTCCGCGACGAGATCCACACGACGTTGGTGCATGAGATCGCGCACTTCTACGGGATCGATGATGCGCAGCTGCACGAGTTGGGCTGGGCATGACGATGCCCACGGCAGTCCCCGATCTCGAGGAGACGATCGAACTCAGTGCCGCACCTCTGGAGCCGTGGCAGGTCGTCGTCTGGAATGATCCGGTGAACCTCATGAGCTACGTCGTCCGCGTCTTCCGGAAGTACTTCGGCTACTCGCTCGACCACGCGACAGCGCTCATGCTCGCGGTGCACAACGACGGGCACGCGATCGTGGCCACGGGTCCCCGGGAGACCATGGAGGTCCACGCGCAGGCGATGCACGACTACGGCCTCTGGGCGACGGTCAGAAGGGCCTCCCCATGACCTCAGACCGCATCACCGTCACGATCAGCGCCATCGAGGAGCATCACCTGGCGATGCTGCTCGACGACTTCATCGAGCTCATCGGTGAATCGCGGAACGGCGAGGACCCGGCCGTCGACCGCCTGACGCCCAACCCGTATCCCGATGACCCCGACGCCGCTGCCGATTTCGCCGGGAGCACGCGGAAGGATCTGCTCGATCGGCGCCTCGCGGACGCGCGTCGCATGCGTGCTGCGCTTGAAGACGTCTCTGCCCCCACTGCGGGCCTCACGGATGCAGAAGCGGTTCGCACTCGTGACCTCTCCATCACCCTGGGCGATCTGGAATCGTGGCTCCGCACCGTGACGGCCCTGCGCCTCGTGATCGCTGATCGTCTGGGGATCACGACGGACCAGCACGCGATGTCGGACAGACGTCACGACGTGTACGACTGGCTGGGCTATCGCCTGGAGCTTCTCATCCAGGCAGCAGACGAAGCCGAGTCGGGCGCGTAGTCAGGGAACCTCGACGATACGCGTCGCCAGGGAGCGAGGATCATCCCGCTCGATGTGACGGCGTTCCTGCGCGGCCCAGCGGTCCCAGTGCGGGCGATAGGTGTCCCCGTCGCGAGCGAGGGCGCGCGCCTTCCGCGAGGCTTCGCCCGACTCCACCCAGACTCTGACATCGGCGAGACCCGCCGTGGAGGGGCGAAGGATGCCGCTCCCCTCGATGATCATTCCGAGGGAGGGGTCGACGGCATGACTCTCCGCCTCGGACTGCTCTTCCCAATCCCAGCGGCGCCAGATGCCGATGTAGCCGCGTCCGTGCGGACCGAGGATCCACTCGCGGGCGCGCTCCGCGCCGCCGTCGAGTCCGTCCCACCCCGGATAGAGGGAATCCAGGGCGATGAGCTGCACGTGCCCGACCACGGGCCAACGTCTCACCAGCAATGCCGCGAGAGAGGACTTGCCGGCCCCGCTGCCGCCGTCGATGAGGACGACCGGGTTCGCCGCGGCCACGGCACGGACGTCCTGCTCGATCAGTGCCGCGGCGTGCTCCAGTGCAGCCGCGACCGGATCGTCACTTCTTGAGGGCACGGATGATGCGAGTGAGCGCCCGTCCGGCGACCCAGACGAAGGGGACAGCGACCACGAGCAGCGTGATGATGTTGGGCTCGAAGCGCAGACCCTCCTCGCGACGCACGTACACTCCGACCGGAACGGAGACGCCACCGCCGCCGCCACCCTCGCCGCCGTCGCCGCTGCCGCCACCGAAACCGGAGTACGTGAACGCCACCGGGGTGATACTCACTCCACCGACGTCCTGTGGTTCTCCGTATGCGCTCTTCACGCCGAAGGACGCAGCCTGCTTTCCGAGTTCCAGTGCAATGTTCGGCATACCCCCACGCTAGTCCAGGAACCGCGCCGGTGCGGGATCAATTCACGCCATGGGCCTTCGGATGCTGAGCGGCTCCCCGACCGTCTCCGCGACCTATGTGCCGCGCGCGACTGATAGTCGCCGTGCCGAACCGAGCGACGGCCTCGTCGACGGCCCCCTCGACTTTGCGCCAGTCCTCGTCTTCGTCCCAGAGAGCCAGGCCCCCGCCGCCGGCAGGACGCAGGTTCTCGGCGCGAACACCGACGAGCCGGACGGGGTCTCGCCGATCGATCAGCTCGAACAGCGACTGCGCGGCCTCGCCGATGCGTTGCCCCACCGCGGTGGGTTCGCTCAAGGTCTGGGAGCGGTTCACCGTGCGGAAGTCGTCGAAGCGGATCTTGACGGCGACGGTCGTGGTCTCCCACTCCGCGCGCCGGAGCCGAGCCGCGACCCGGTCGGCCAGCCGCAGCAGTTCGGCTCGCAGGAACGGACGGTCGAGGATGTCGTGGTCGAACGTCTCCTCGTGGCCGATGCTCTTCTCCACCCGCTCCGTGTGCACCGCTCGCGGGTCTTCCCCCCTCGCGAGTTCTCCGAGACGCATGCTGAGGGCCGTGCCCACGGCGCGTTCGACCATTCCGGGGCGCGCATCGCGGACGTCCTGCACCGTGCGGATACCACGCGCCTCCAGAGCCTCCGCGGCTTTCGGACCGACGCCCCACATGGCCCGGACCGATCTCGGCGCCAGGAAGTCGAGGGTGTCCCTCGCTGCGACCACGAGCATCCCGTCGGGCTTGGCGATCGTCGAGGCCATCTTCGCGACGTGCTTGGTCGCCGCCACTCCCACGCTGCAGGTGATTCCCACCTCGTCGAGGACTCGTTGTCGGATGAGCTCGGCGATGCGTGCAGGGCTCCCCCAGAGTCGACGCACACCCTGCACATCGAGGAACGCCTCATCGACGGACAGCGGCTCGACCAGCGGGGTGAACGACTCGAAGATCGCCATGACCTGCCGGGAGACCTCCTGGTAGCGGTGGAAGTGCGGCGGGACGATGCGCGCGGTCGGGCACAGTCGAAGGGCCTGCGACACCGGCATCGCCGCCCGGACGCCGTAGCGTCTCGCCTCGTACGATGCGCTCGACACCACGGAACGCCCATCGGGAGCTCCGATGATCAGAGGCAGTCCGCGGAGGGAAAGATCGTCGAGCACCTCCACGGCGGCGTAGAACGCGTCCATGTCGACATGGAGAATCCGCGTGCCGGAGTCGTCGGCGTCGGGGGCGGATACGATCCGCCCCCGCCCGTCACCGTGTCCCATACGACCATTCTCCCCCGGGCCTCCGACACGAGGCCCGGGACGGCGCGCTACTGCGCAGCGCGCTCGAGAATGAGCTCACGGACACGGGCGGCGTCCGCCTGGCCCTTCATCGCCTTCATGACGGCCCCGATCACGGCGCCGGCGGCCTGCACCTTGCCGTCCTTGATCTTGGCCATCACATCGGGCTGCGCTGCGAGGGCCTCATCGATGGCGGCGATCAGCGCTCCGTCGTCGGAGACGACCGCGAGCCCACGCGAGTCGACCACTTCCTGCGGCGAGCCCTCCCCGGCGATGACGCCCTCGAGCACCTGACGCGCGAGCTTGTCGGTCAGGGTTCCCGCATCGACGAGCTGCTGCAGAGCAGCCACGCTCTCCGGGCTGATCAGCTCGGTCGCGTCCTTCTCCTGGGAGTTCGCGATACGGGTGATCTCACCGGTCCACCACTTGCGCGCGGTCGCGGGGGTCGCCCCGGCGGCGATGGTCGCCTCGACGACCTCGAGCAGACCGCCGTTGCGGACGTCCTGGAACTCCAGGTCGGTGAATCCCCATTCGGTCATGAGGCGGCGGCGGCGAGCCACCGGCTGCTCCGGAAGCGCCTCGCGCAGTTCCTCGACCAGCTCGGCTGCCGGCTCCACGGGCAGCAGATCCGGTTCGGGGAAGTAGCGGTAATCGTCGGCATCCGACTTGGGCCGTCCCGGCGAGGTCGTGCCGGTGTCCTCGTGCCAGTGCCGGGTCTCCTGCGTGATGGTGCCGCCGTCCGCGAGGATCTGCGCCTGACGCTGGATCTCGTATCGCACGGCACGCTCGACGGAACGCATCGAGTTGACGTTCTTCGTCTCGGTGCGGGTGCCGAGCTTCTCCTGTCCGCGCGGACGGAGCGAGACGTTGGCGTCGCAGCGCAGGTTGCCGCGCTCCAGACGAGCTTCGGAGATGCCGAGTCCCCGCACGATGTCGCGGATGGCCTGCACATAGGCCTTCGCGACCTCCGGCGCACGGTGGTCGGTGCCGAAGATCGTCTTCGTCACGATCTCGACCAGGGGCACGCCGGCGCGGTTGTAGTCGACGAGCGAGTACTCGGCGCCCTGGATGCGCCCGGTCGCACCGCCCATGTGGGTCAGCTTCCCGGCGTCCTCTTCCATGTGCGCGCGCTCGATGGGGATCGTGATGAGCGTCCCGTCCTCGAGCTCGACCTCCACCGAACCCTCGTACGCGATCGGCTCGTCGTACTGCGAGATCTGGTAATTCTTGCCCAGGTCGGGGTAGAAGTAGTTCTTCCGCGCGAACCGGCTCGATTCGGCGATCGAGCAGCCGAGAGCCAGACCGAGACTGATCGAGGAGCGGATTGCCGTCTCGTTCACGACCGGAAGCGAGCCCGGGAGCCCGAGGTCGACCGGCGCGATGAGCGTGTTCGGCTCGGCGGCATGGAAGGCCTCGTTCGCCGGGTTCGGCGCATCAGAGAACATCTTGGTGTTGGTGTTCAGCTCGACGTGCACCTCGAATCCGAGGACCGGCTCGAACAGCTCGAGCGCCTTGTCGAAGTCCATGAGCTTGGCGGCGGCCATCAGCGCTTCCCTCCTGCGAGCTGCGGTGCACGGGTGAGCAACGGCGCACCCCACGAATCGACGAGGAGCGTCTCGAGCGCTGCGCCGACCTTGTAGAGACGAGCATCCTCGCGCGCCGGAGCGATGAACTGGATGCCCACGGGGAGGCCGTCTTCGTCCGACAGCCCACTGGGGATGGAGATCCCCGGGACACCGGCCAGGTTCACCGGGATGGTGGTGATGTCGTTGAGGTACATCTGCAGCGGGTCGTCGATCTTCTCGCCGAGCTTGAACGCCGTGGTCGGCGCGGAGGGCGTCGCAATCACGTCGACCTCGGCGAACGCGTTCGCGAAGTCCTGCTGGATGAGCGTGCGAACC
The DNA here is from genome assembly GCF_001557335.1 of Microbacterium sp. CCH5-D1. NCBI lineage: Bacteria > Bacillati > Actinomycetota > Actinomycetes > Micrococcales > Microbacteriaceae > Microbacterium > Microbacterium sp. CCH5-D1. Next base: position 7,036 of record NZ_LSJW01000020.1, on the reverse strand, counting down.
TTCTGGGCGCTGCCGTAGTAGGCATCGTAGTAACCCGCCGAGAGCGCGTACGTGCCGAGGATGATCCGGCGCTTGACCTCGTCGCCGAATCCGGCATCGCGCGTCGCGGACATGACGTCCTCGACCGTCGGGTTGCCGTCGGGGGTCACCCGCAGGCCGAAACGGACCGAGTCGAACTTCGCGAGGTTGCTCGACGCCTCCGCCGGGAGGATCAGGTAGTAGGCGGCGACGCCGTACTCGAAGTGCGGCGCGCCGATCTCGACGATCTCCGCGCCCTGGGCCTCCATCAGCGCGAGAGCGCTGCGGAAGGACGCGGCGACGCCGGGCTGGAAGCCGCTGTCGGGAAGCTCGCGGATCACGCCGACCTTGAGCCCCTTGAGCACGTCACCGCGCGCGCCCTCACGGGCAGCCTCGGCGAACGAGGGCCACGCATCGCGCAGGGAGGTCGAGTCCTTGGGATCGTGGCCGCCGATCGCGTCGTGCAGCAGTCCGGAGTCGAGCACGGTGCGGGAGACCGGGCCGACCTGGTCGAGGCTCGAGGCGAGGGCGATCGCGCCGTAGCGGCTCACACCGCCGTAGGTGGGCTTGACGCCGACGGTGCCGGTCACGTGCGCGGGCTGACGGATCGAGCCGCCCGTGTCGGAACCGAGCGCGAGCGGCGCTTCGAACGCGGCGACGGCCGCAGCCGAGCCACCACCGGAACCGCCCGGGATGCGATCGAGGTCCCAGGGGTTGTGCGTGGGGCCGTATGCCGAGTGCTCGGTGGACGACCCCATCGCGAACTCGTCCATGTTGGTCTTGCCGAGCGGGATCAGTCCCGCGGCGCGAGAGCGTGCGACCACCGTCGCGTCATACGGCGAACGGTAGCCCTCCAGGATGCGCGAGCCACTCGTGGTGGGCTGGTCCGTCGTGACGAGGACGTCCTTGATCGCGAGAGGGACTCCCGCGAGCGGGCCCAGCTCTTCACCCGCCGCACGACGGGCATCGATGGCTGCAGCCGCCTCGATCGCCCCTTCGTTGACGTGCAGGAACGCGTGGACTTCGCCGTCCACCGCGGCGATGCGGTCGAGATGAGCGCGGGTGGCCTCGACACTGGAGACCTCGCCGGAAGCGAGCTTCGCGGCGAGATCCGCCGCGTCCAGACGGATGATGTCGGTCACTGCTCTTCTCCCAGGATCGCGGTCACACGGAATCGGCCGTCGGCGGCATCCGGGGCGTTCTGAAGCACCTGCTCGTGCGTGAGCGTCTGCCCGACCACGTCGGGGCGGAAGACGTTGCTCAACGGGATGGGGTGACTCGTCGCTGCCACGTCGGCGGTCGCGACCTCCGACACCTTGGCGATGTTGTCGACGATCGCGTCGAGCTGGCCCGTGAGCCGCGACACCTCGTCGTCGTTCAGCTGGATGCGTGCGAGCACACCGAGGTGGCGCACGAGTTCAGGGGTGATTTCAGACACTCCTCCAGTCTAGTTGGAGCACTCGTCACTCCTCTTCCCTGCACGGCCGTCGACATATGCTGGGCGGGTGAGCACGTTCCAGCCCCCGCGCCCGTGGACCGCCAGCTACGCCGCAGGCGTCCCGGAAGACCTGCCTCCCGTCGACGGATCGCTCGTCGACATCGTCGCCGCCTCGGCACGCGACTATCCGGATGCCCCCGCCCTGCAGTTCTTCGGCCGCGAGACGACGTACGCCGAGCTGCAGGCCGCCATCGACCGGGCGGCGACGGGCTTGCGAGACCTGGGCGTCCGCGCCGGCGACCCTGTGGCCATCGTGCTCCCCAACTGTCCGCAGCACATCGTGGCGTTCTACGCCGTGCTCCGACTCGGCGCGGTCGTGGTCGAGCACAACCCGCTGTACACGCCGCGCGAGCTCCGCAAGCAGTTCGAGGACCACGGCGCGAAGCACGCGATCGTGTGGAACAAGGTCGTCTCCACGGTGCAGGAGTTCCCCGCCGACCTGGCGGTGACGAACCTCGTCTCCGTCGACGTGACCCGCGCGATGCCCTTCCTCACCCGCTTCGCCCTGCGTCTGCCCGTCGCCAAGGCCAGGGAGTCCCGCGCAGCGCTCACCGAGAAGGTCCGCGGCACGGTGCTCTGGGACTCGCTGATCGCCACAGACCCGATTCCGTCGTCGCACCCGACGCCCGCAGCAGACGACCTGGCGATCATCCAGTACACCTCAGGCACCACCGGGACGCCGAAGGGTGCCGCGCTCACACACCGCAACCTCCTCGCCAATGCTGCGCAGTCGCAGGCCTGGGTGCCGTCGATCCAGCGCGGCAAGGGATGCGTCGTGTACGCGGTGCTGCCGATGTTCCACGCATACGGCCTCACGCTCTGTCTGACGTTCGCGATGTCGATGGGCGCGCGACTCGTGCTCTTCCCGAAGTTCGATCCCGATCTGGTTCTCGACGTCGTGAAGAAGCATCCCGCGACATTCCTCCCGCTCGTGCCACCGATCGCCGACCGCATTCTGAGCACTGCCAAGGCCAAGGGTGTGTCTCTCGACGGCATCGAGGTCGCGATCTCCGGGGCCATGGCACTGCCCCACGAGCTGGTGGTGCCCTTCGAGGAGGCGACCAACGGCTACCTCGTCGAGGGCTACGGCCTGAGCGAGTGCTCGCCCGTACTCATGGCGAACCCCGTCGCCGACAACCGTGTGCCCGGCACCGTCGGACTTCCGCTGCCCGGAACCGAATGCCGGGTGGTCGACCCGGAGAACCCCACGGACGACGTGCCTGCAGGAGCGGCGGGAGAACTCGTGGTTCGCGGACCGCAGGTCTTCTCCGGGTACTACGGCAAGCCGGAGGAGACGGAGGCCGTGTTCGTCGACGGGTGGTACCGCACGGGCGACATCGTCACGATCGACGAGGCCGGCTTCGTGCGCATCGTCGACCGCATCAAGGAGCTCATCATCACCGGCGGCTTCAACGTCGCCCCCACCGAGGTCGAGAATGCGCTGCGCCAGCACCCGCAGGTGGTCGACGCTGCGGTCATCGGACTTCCGAGCGAGCACTCGGGCGAGGAGGTCGTGGCCGCGATCGTCGTCGATCCGGAGACCGAGGTCGACGTGGAGGCCATCCGCGAGTTCGCGCGCAGCATCCTGACGCCCTACAAGGTCCCCAGGAGGATCTTCGTGGTCGACGAACTCCCGAAGTCGCTCATCGGCAAGGTGCTCCGTCGGCAGGTCAAGGAGAAGCTGGTCGCCCTGAACACCGGCTCCTGAGGACGCCCTCACAGGCGGCGAGACGTTCGGCGCGCTACCCTTGGGAAGTGACCCCTGAAGATGCAGTGCTGACCGACGCCCCCGAGGACTCCCCCGCGACCCCCGGATTCGAGGAACTCGGAATCACCGGGCCCGTCCTCAAAGCCATCAAGGACCTCGGCTACGAGACCCCGTCGCCCATCCAGGCGGCCACTATCCCTACCCTCCTCGCCGGGCGCGACGTCGTCGGCATGGCGCAGACCGGAACCGGCAAGACCGCGGCATTCGCGCTGCCCGTGCTCGAGCGTCTCGATGTCGCGCAGAAGACGCCGCAGGCGCTCGTGCTGGCTCCGACCCGTGAGCTCGCCCTCCAGGTGTGCGAGGCGTTCGAGTCGTACGCGTCCAAGATGAAGGGTGTTCACGTCCTCCCCGTCTACGGCGGACAGGGCTACGGCGTGCAGCTCTCGGCTCTGCGCCGCGGGGTGCATGTCATCGTCGGGACACCGGGCCGCATCATGGATCACCTCGCCAAGGGCACACTCGACCTGTCGCAGCTGCAGTACCTCGTGCTCGACGAGGCCGACGAGATGCTGAAGATGGGCTTCGCCGAGGATGTGGAGCAGATCCTCGCGCAGACACCCGAGGAGAAGCAGGTCGCGCTGTTCTCCGCCACGATGCCGCCGCAGATCCGCCGCCTCGCGCAGAAGTACCTGCGTGAGCCGGAAGAGATCAGCATCAAGTCGAAGACCGCGACGGGCACGAACATCACTCAGCGGTACCTCGTGGTCTCGTACGCGCAGAAGGTCGACGCGTTGACCCGCATCCTCGAAGTCGAGAACTTCGACGGCATGATCGTCTTCGTCCGCACCAAGAACGAGACCGAGACGCTCGCCGAGAAGCTCCGCGCCCGCGGCTACTCAGCCGCAGCCATCAACGGCGACGTGCCTCAGGTGCAGCGCGAGCGCAGCGTCAACCAGCTCAAGGGCGGAAAGCTCGATATCCTCGTCGCGACCGACGTGGCCGCGCGCGGGCTCGACGTCGAGCGCATCAGCCACGTCGTGAACTTCGACATCCCCACGGACACCGAGTCCTACGTGCACCGCATCGGTCGCACCGGGCGCGCGGGACGAACGGGCGACGCGATCAGCTTCATCACCCCGCGCGAGCGCTACCTGCTCAAGCACATCGAGAAGGCGACCCGACAGCAGCCCACTCAGATGCAGCTGCCGAGCACGGAGGACGTGAACACCACCCGGTTGACCCGGTTCGACGATGCCATCACCACCGCTCTCTCGGAGACCGGGCGCATCGACGCGTTCCGCGACATCATCGCGCACTACGTCCGTCATCATGATGTGCCGGAGAGCGACGTCGCCGCGGCGCTGGCCGTGGTCGCGCAGGGAGACAAGCCTCTGCTCCTCGATCCCGCCAACGATGCGCTCACCAGGGCCGTCGAGGCGGACAATCGGCCGCAGCGGGAGCGCCCCGCTCGTGACGCGCGCGAGCCTCGGGGCGAACGCCGCAGCCGTGGCGACTACACCGCCTATCGCATCGAGGTCGGCAGGCGTCACCGTGTCGAGCCGCGCCAGATCGTCGGCGCCCTCGCCAACGAGGGCGGCCTGGGCCGTGACGACTTCGGGGCGATCAACATCCGCCCCGACTTCTCCACCGTCGAGCTCCCGTCGAACATGGATCCCGCCGTGCTCGACAAGCTCCGCGACACCCGCATCTCGGGCCGCCTCATCGAGATCAAGCCCGACCGCGGTCCTGGCGCTCGACGTAGCGGCCCTCGCGAGGATCGTCCCTCCGGCGGTCGCGGTGACCGTTTCGATCGTCGTGACCGTGACGAGCGCCCTGCGCGCGAAAGCCGGGACGAGAAGCCCTTCCGCAAGCCGCGCCACAAGAGCTGACGGCGGGTCGCGCGCGGCGGTGTCTAGTCGCTTCCGCGCGCGAGCCGTGCCGCGACGGCGATCAGCGGCTCTGGATGTGCCAGAAGGGCCCGTTGCTCCGGGTGCGAGATCAGGTGAGCGATCAGTCGGTGCGCTCCCGTGACGGTCGGGGTCCAGTAACCTCCGACGTGATGACGGCTCAGCGGGACGGTGCGCGTCTCTCCTTCGACGACGAGCTTCGCGGAACCGTCATCGGGATCGATCCCGGGATCGCTCAGCATCAGGGCGGTCAACGCGCCGAGCAGCACAGTGCCCGTGAGACCGGGGAGGCGGAAGTTCGTCGTCGGAACGTCGAGTTCGATCTGCTCGAGTCCCATCCACGGTACTATCCCGCGATTCTCGACTCCGTCGCGGATGATCACGGCCTCGGGCATCAGCCGCAGGTGGTTCCGACCGGGATCACCGACAGCCAACGCCTCGGGGACGACGATCAGCGGACCGTAGCGTCTCACGCCCCTTCGCCCGCGGGAGGGAGCGCGTCCGGTCCCTCCGTCACCAGGATGTGGAACTGCGCCGCATCGAGGATCCGGAGACCGAGCTCCTCCGCCTTGGCGAGCTTGGACCCCGCGCCGGGGCCGGCGGCCACGAAGTCCGTCTTCTTCGACACGCTCGACGCCGCCTTTCCTCCCGCGTTGATGATGGCTTCCTGCGCACCCTCACGCGTGTAGCCGTCGAGCGAGCCGGTGGCGACCACCGTCAGCCCTTCGAGCACTCCCCCTGCGGCGACGGCAGCGCCGGGACCGGGGTGACCTGGTGTCTTCCACTGCACCCCCGCATCCGCCCACTGCTCCACGATCTCTTTGTGCCAGTCGACCTCGAACCAGGACAGGAGCGAGTCGGCGATGATGCCGCCCACGCCCTCCACGGCAGCCAACTCGTCGCGCGTAGCCGTGCGGATCGCGTCGAGTGAGCCGAACCACTGCGCGAGCGCCCTCGCAGCGACAGGTCCGACGTGGCGGATGTTCAAGGACACGAGCAGACGCCACAGGTCCTTCTTCTTCGCCTTCTCGAGCTCGGCGAGGAGAGTGAGCGCCTGGGACGAGGGCTGCGGACCCTCGAGGCCGGACTTCTTCTCGGCCGCAGTCGGGTTCCGTCGGAACGGGGCGCGCGTCTTGACGATCCCGTCCTCGTCCTCCTTGGGAAGCCCCGTCTCCGCGTCGCGGACCACCAGCTCGATGGGGACGAGCTGGTCGAGCGTGAGGGCGAAGAGGCCGGCCTCGGTCTCGAGCGGCGGCACCGCGGGAGACGTCGGCTGTGTCAGAGCGGCGGCGGTGACCTCGCCGAGGGCCTCGACATCGAGGGCACCGCGGGAGCCGATGTGCTCGACACGTCCGCGCACCTGCGCCGGACACGAACGCGCGTTCGGACACCGCAGATCGATGTCGCCCTCCTTCATCGCCCGAAGCGGAGTGCCGCACTCCGGGCACTCCAGGGGCATCACGAACTCGCGTTCCGTGCCGTCGCGCTTCTCGACGACCGGACCGAGGACCTCGGGGATGACGTCGCCGGCTTTGCGCAGCACGACGGTGTCTCCGATCAGCACGCCCTTCGCCTTCACGACGTCCTTGTTGTGCAGAGTCGCCTGCCGGACGACGGACCCCGCGACCTGCGCAGGAGCCATCACCGCGAAGGGCGTCGCGCGGCCGGTGCGGCCGACCGACACCACGATGTCGAGGAGCTTCGTCTGCACCTCTTCCGGCGGGTACTTGTATGCGATCGCCCAGCGCGGTGCCCGGCTGGTCGCGCCGAGCTCGTCATGAAGCTCGAGCTCGTCGACCTTCACCACGATGCCGTCGAGCTCGTGCTCGATGTCGTGGCGGTGTTCACCGAAGTACTCCACGAACGTGACAACCTCATCGATCGTGTCACACCCTGGTGTGCGGG
>NZ_LSJW01000002.1:0-253 GCF_001557335.1 Microbacterium sp. CCH5-D1 | reverse complement strand
CGTGCCCGCGAGCAAGATGCAGGCCGTCATCGACCTCGTGCGGCCGCCGCAGGGCGCCTTCGAGCTCGAGCACTCCGACCTCATCGTCGCGCGCCAGAACCTCGAGATCATCACCGCTGACCCGCAGAAGGGCGCCGACCTCTGGGGACACAAGGGCTGGCTCGATCGCCACGACCTCGCGATCGTCAAGATCGCCGGCGCCCCCGTGATGGTGGCCCGTATCGCCCGCCACGACCGTTCCGCCACCGCGCAG
>NZ_LSJW01000197.1:0-14153 GCF_001557335.1 Microbacterium sp. CCH5-D1 | reverse complement strand
CCCCCGCCCCGCGGACGCGGTCCCCTACGCCGAGCTGCACGCTCATTCGTCGTACTCGTTCCTCGACGGGGCGTCGTCCCCCGAAGACCTCCTCGCCGAGGCCGAGCGACTCGGCCTGACCGCTCTCGCCCTCACCGACCACGACGGCTTCTACGGAGCCGCGCGCTTCGCCGAGGTGGCCGATCTCATGGAGAGCCCGCTGCAGACGGTGTTCGGGGCAGAGCTGTCGCTCGACCTGCCGGCGCCGCAACAGGGTTCCGCGGATCCCGCAGGCGAGCACCTGCTGGTCCTCGCCCGAGGCATGGAGGGATACCACCGACTCTCGGGGGCGATCACTTCTGCGCAGCTGCGGGGAGGTGAGAAGGGGCGCCCGGTCTACGACCTGGACGATCTCGTGGCACGCGCGGACGGGCACTGGACGATCCTGACCGGATGTCGGAAGGGCGCCGTGCGTCGCGGACTCGAAGCGGGGGACGCGGGCACGCCGCTGGGGTCGCTCGTCGACCTGTTCGGAAGCGACAACGTCGTCGTCGAGCTCTTCGATCACGGCGACCCCCTCGACACTCGACGCAACGACGCTCTCGCCGACCTGGCGCGTCGGATGCGGCTGCCGGTGGTCGCGACCAACAACGTGCACTACGCCACACCGGCACAGGCGCCGCTCGCCGAGGCCGTGGCCGCGGTCCGCGCGGTGCGCAGCATGGACGAGCTCGACGGCTGGCTGCCCGCGCACGGAGGGGCGCATCTGCGCAGCGGTGCGGAGATGGCGGCGCGCTTCCAGCGGCACCCCGGGGCGATCTCGTACGGGCTCGAGCTGGCCGCGGCCTCGGCCTTCCCGCTTCGCCTGGCTCGACCGGCCCTGCCGCAGCAGAAGGTTCCGGAGGGGCACACTCCGATGACCTGGCTGCGTCACCTGGTGTGGGAGGCCGTGCCGTCGAAGTATCCACGACTGGACGATGACGGCCGGCACCGGATCGCCCGCGAGCTCGACGTGATCGAGGAGAAGGACTTCCCCGGGTACTTCCTGATCGTGCACGGCATCGTCGCGGAGGCCAGGAGGCGCGGCATCCTCTGCCAGGGCAGGGGGTCGGCTGCGGCGAGCGCGGTCTGCTACCTGCTGGGCATCACCGCGGTCGATCCGATCCTCTACCGTCTGCCCTTCGAGCGGTTCCTCGCGACCACGCGGACGGAGGAGCCGGACATCGACGTCGACTTCGACTCCGACCGCCGTGAGGAGATCATCCAGTGGGTGTACGCGGAGTACGGGAGGGAGCGGGCTGCCCAGGTGGCGAACGTCATCCAGTACCGCCCCAAGAATGCGGTGCGTGACATGGCCAGGGCTCTCGGCCACTCCCCGGGCCAGCAGGATGCCTGGTCCCGCCAGGTCGACGGCTGGGGAGCGGGACTGGAACCCGCAGAGGGGCACGACATCCCCGAGAACGTGCTCGCCTACGCCGGAGAGCTGCTGAAGGCGCCTCGACATCTCGGCATCCATTCCGGGGGCATGGTGCTCACCGCGCGCCCCGTCGGAGAGGTCGTTCCTGTGGAGCACGCCCGCATGGAGAACCGCACTGTCATCCAGTGGGACAAGGACGATGCCGCCTTCATGGGGTTGGTGAAGTTCGATCTGCTGGGACTCGGGATGCTCGCCGCCCTCCAGCACTGCTTCGACCTGATCCGGGAGACCACGGGTGAGGAGTGGACGCTCGAGACGATCCCGAAGGAGGAGGCCGGCGTCTACGACATGCTCTGCCGCGCGGACTCGATCGGCGTCTTCCAGGTGGAATCCCGTGCTCAGATAGGGCTGCTCCCCCGCCTGCAACCGCGGAGCTTCTACGACCTCGCCATCCAGATCGCCCTCATCCGGCCCGGCCCCATCCAGGGCGGGGCCGTGCACCCGTTCGTCCGGCGCAAGATGGCGAAGGACCGCGTCGACGAGGAGAACCGGGAACGGGTGTCTCGGGGAGAACCGCCGGTGGAGTTCACCATCCCCTACCCGCACAGCGATCTGGAGGACATCCTGAAGCGCACGCTGGGCATCCCGATCTTCCAGGAACAGCTCATCCAGATGGCCACCGCCGTGGGCGACTGCACAGCGGACGAAGCCGATCTGCTGCGCCGGGCCATGGGCTCCAAACGGGGCCTCGAGAGGATCGAGAAGGTCAGGGACAAACTTTATGCGGGGATGGCGAGGCGCGGGCTCGTCGACGAGGCGGCGGATCGTATCTATGCGCAGATCCAGGCGTTCTCCAACTTCGGTTTCGCCGAATCGCACTCGCTGTCGTTCGCACTCCTCGTCTATGCCAGCTCCTGGTTGAAGCTGCACTACCCCGCCGCGTTCCTCGCGGGACTCCTGCGCTCGCAGCCCATGGGCTTCTACTCCGCCGCGACCCTGACCGCAGATGCCCGACGGCACGGAGTGGAGGTGCGCCGCCCCGATCTGCATCTCTCCGGTGCGATGGAGCTGCTGGAGCCGCTCTCCTCGGACACCCCGAGAGGGCCGACCGGCCAGGATCCGTGCCTGAGCGTCCCTCAGCCGCCGGTCCTGCGCTTCGACAGGTCTGCCGCGGATGAATCCGCCGCGCACCGCAGAGACGGCGGGTCCGCTGTGCGGCTGGGACTCGGCGGCATCCGTGGGATCGGCATGGCGATGGCCGAGAAGATCGTCGCCGAGCGCGAAGCGAACGGCCTCTATCGGGACCTGAACGACCTGGTCAGACGCACGGATGCCACGGCCGCCCAGCTGGAGGCGCTCGCCACCGCCGGGGCCTTCGACTGTCTGGGCCTGGAACGCCGGGAGGCCATCTGGATGGCGGGAGCCGCCGCCGAGGATCGCTCCCGTTTCCTCCCCGGGACCACGGTCGCGGTGCAGCCGCCCCTGTTCGCCGATCAGAGCAGCTACGAGCGGCTCTCCGCCGACCTGTGGGCGACCGGGGTGTCGACCGACGACCATCCCCTGACGCACTTCCGGGAGGCTCTGCGCGCTCGCGGCGTGCTGACAGCGGTCGACCTGCAGAGGCACGAGGCGGGTCGACGCATCGAGGTCGCCGGGCTCGTCACCCATCGTCAACGACCGGCCACGGCTTCCGGGATCACCTTCGTGAACCTCGAGGACGAGAGCGGGCTGGTGAACGTCGTCTGCTCGGCCGGGGTCTGGAACCGCTACCGCCGCGTGGCCCGAGACTCACCGGCGCTCATCATCCGCGGCATCCTGGAACGATCGGCCGAGGGCGTGGTCAATGTGCTGGCCGATGGGTTCGAGGATCTGCGCACCGGTCTCACCCATCGCTCCAGAGACTTCCGGTGACGCTGCGCGCCGGGTTCACCAGAAGCGCTCCGGCTCCTCTGCCGGCGGGCGATCGGCTCCGCCCCACCGGTCCGCCTCGGCCTTGGCGGCATCGGCAGCCGCGTCGGCTTCGTGGAGAGCCACCTTGGCACCGGTGTACCCGGGACCGAGGGGATCGACGAGCAGCGTGGTGTGGGCTCCTGCGCCTCCGATGGTGACCGTGCACCTCAGCACCCGCCCGATCCAGCGGGAGAAGTCCCCACTCGGGTCCTCTTCGCGTCGGTAGCGGATGCCGGTGTCGAGGTCGACGATGGCCAGGACCACCGGCTCATCGGTGAGCGGATCGACCTGCTCCGTCACGTCGATGCGATGGCCGTGAGGGATGGCGACCTGAGCGGTGAGCACGAGCAGTCTGTCCATGAGTCCACCCTAGAGAAGCACCAGAGGAAGACAACAGCGAGTCCCCGCTACCCGAATTCGAAAATTTCTTTGTCCCCCAAATGGCGGACAAGCCGATTAAGCGATATTCTGCTCTCGTAGCGGGGGCTACGAGGCTGATGACCTGGGGAAATCAGCCGTGAGCGCAGCGAGATCTTCGCCGCCTCCCCTACCGTCCGGGAAGGGCGGTGAGCCCTCTCGGCGGCACCGTCTGGGGCGGGTCATCGAGAGGGCAAATCTCCCCACTGCACTGCACTGGACTCGATCCACGGCCTCCTTCGCATCGCCGCAGCGATCGTGCACCTCCGACGATCACCGCGCGAGACGTGTGCGCAGGGATTCCAGGAGAAGGTCGGCCCCGAGCTCGAAGGTGCGATCGGAGCGGGCGCTCCCCCGCTCGGCCCCGTCGATGAGGCGTCCGAGCGTGCGGGTCGGCTCCCCCGGCTGCCAGATCTCGTCAGGCGACGCGAGATCGAGACCGAAGCCGATCGCGAAGGCGTCGATGACGGCGATCACCGAGAGCACCTCGTCCTCGGGAAAACCGCCGTCGACGAGCGCCGAGGCGAGGTCGTCATATGCGGCGATGACGGCCGGATGCGTGATCGTCTTCCCCACGAGCAATGGAACGAGCTGCGGATGGTCGGCATACATCCGGCGCTGGGTTCGCAGCACCGCGAGCACGAAGACATCCCAGGGCTCGCCGTCCCACTGCACGAGGTATCCCTGCACGAGCTGCCCGCGGATGAGTTCGAGTATCCCGTCCATGCCGTCGACATGGTTGTACAGCGACGAGGGGCGCACGCCGAGCTCGCGGGCTATGGCATTGACCCCGAAGGGCCGGCCGCCTCTCGCGAGAGCGAGGCCCGCGGCGCCGATGATCTCCGGAGACAGGAGCGGTGTGGAGGGCCTCGGCATCGGGGGCTCGCTTTCTCCGGCGGACCGGTCGTGAGTTCGGGGGTTCCGCAAGAACCCCCTCCTGTGCATAATAATGAACACCATTCGTTTACGAACACCATTCGTTTATGAACTCGTGCCCCATCCGACGCACACCCGTTGTCTCCCCTTCCCGCGCACAATGCCGTGCCGACTCCCCTTGGAGCTCCATGACCACGCTCGATCTCCGCACCAGAATCCCTCTCCGCTTCCCGACAGCGGCCGCGACCTTCGCGATCGGCATCGCCGGGTACCTGGGCGTCAACCTGTCGCCGTACATGATCACGGCCGCCCAGACCGGCCTCGGCCTCGACGTGCTCGCCGCCAGCTGGCTCGTGACCGCGACACTCCTGCTCACCGCCGTGACCGGACTGGCGATCGCTCCGCTGTGCGCCGGCACGCATCGCCGAACCGTGGCCCGCGCGGGACTAGGTCTCGCCGTCGTCGGCTTCGCGACCGCCGCACTCGCACCCGCCGCCATGCTCCCCGGCCTCCTCCTCGGCGGCGCCGGAGCGGGCGGAGCGGTCGCCGCGTCGGGCGCAGCGCTCGCCGCGTTCCGCAACCCGGACCGGGTCGCCGGCTTCAACGGACTCGCGAACCGGGGCGTCATCACCGTGGTGCTCGCCGTCATCCCCCTGATCGGCCTCGCGCCGATCGATGTGTTCGGCGCGCTCGCCCTGTTCTCCCTGATCGGGCTCGTCGCCACCGCCTGGCTGCCCGCCGCCCCCGTCGTCGCCCCGCAGGCCGGAGCAGCCGTCGCCGAGGCGATGCCGATCGAGGTGCCGCCGACCGGGACGGTCAGGACGTCCCCCACCCGCACACGGACCGTCACCGCGGCCGGCGTCGGCCTCCTGCTGGTGTTCGCGCTGTGGGCGGCCAGCGAGGACTCGCTGTGGGCCATGGCGGGCGTGATGGGTGCGGAACAGGCCGGATTGACGCCGGAGGGACTCGGCATCGCGCTGAGCGGCGCGACGGCCGGCGGACTGCTCGGTTCGCTGCTCCTCATGATCGTGGGGGCACGTCTCGGGCGCGCGGTACCGCTCGTGATCCTGCTCGTCGCCGGCGGCGCGCTCAAGATCGTGGAGGGCTTCGTGACCGATCCCACCACGTTCATCGTGATCTTCATCGCCTGGAACTCGGTGTACGCGATCGCCTTCATGTACTTCGTGTCGACATCGGCGGCCCTGGATGCCGACGGCCGCTGGTCGGGCCCCCTGCTCGCGGTGTACCTCGTCGGGTCGGCCCTCACCCCCGTCATCGGCGCAGCCCTCGTCGGCGTTCTCGGCTATCAGGGATTCGGGGTCGCCCTCGGCATCGCGAGCTTCGTCCTCGCCGTACCCGCCGGGGCGATCGCCCTCCTATCGACGCGTCTGGAACGCATGACCTCTCAGGAGACCACCGCATGACCCGCACCCTCTATCGCAACGCCCGGATCTTCACGGGAGACGAGTCCCGCTGGGCGGAGGCCATCGTCGTCGACGGCGAGGAGTTCATCCACGTGGGCTCCGAGGCGGAAGCCCCGCACGCCGACGCGGAGGTCGATCTCGGAGGACGCGTCGTCCTTCCGGGGTTCACCGACGCGCACACCCACCTGCTCATGATGGGCGAGGCGCTCGGACAGGTCGGACTCACCGACGCCGCATCGCTCGAGGAGATCCAACGCCGGTTGGACGAGGCCCGCCGCACCACGTCGGGAGTACTGCGCGGACGCGGCTGGCTGTTCGACGCGATCCCCGACGGGGAGCCGACCGCGACGATGATCGATGCCGTCGTCGCCGATATCCCCGTCTACCTCGATGCCAACGACTACCACTCCTGTTGGGTGAACACGGCGGCGCTGCGCGAGCTGGGGATCACGCGGGACACCCCCGACCCGCTCGGCGGACGCATCGCCCGCGACGCGTCCGGCGAGCCGACGGGGATGCTCTATGAGACCGCCGCACAGCAGTACGCGTGGGCGCAGCGCGACGCCTCCACGACGGACGCTCAGCGGGATGCGGCAGTCGCACGGGTCGTGTCCGCCTACCTCTCCGCCGGCGTGACGGGGGCCGTCGACATGGCGTTCGACGAGCTCGGACTCGCTGCGCTCGAAAGGGCAGCCGAACGCGGCGAGCTGCCCCTGCGCGTCGCCGCGCACTGGTTCGTCGCGAACAGCGGAGACGATGCGGCGAACCTCGCGCAGGTCGCTCAGGCGTCGGTGCACGCATCGGCGTCGACCGCGGGTGTTCGCGTCGTCGGGATAAAGCTCGTGCTCGACGGCACGATCGACGCGTGCACTGCCGCCATGGGAGCTGCCTACGCCGACGGCTCGAACGCCGAGCCGATCTGGCCGGCCGCGCGGCTGCTGCCGGTGGTCGCGGCGGCGGACGCGGCGGGACTTCAGATCGCGATGCACGCGATCGGCGACGCCGCGAGCGCACTCGCCCTCGATGCGATCGAGCACGCCGTCGCGGTGAACGGCGACCGCCCGCGTCGGCACCGCATCGAGCACCTCGAGTACGCCGCGCCGGGAACCGCCGGGCGGATGGCGCGGCTCGGGGTGACGGCCTCCATGCAGCCCGTGCACGCCGACCCCGCGATCTTCGCGAACTGGGCGGCGCAGATCGGCGACGATCGCGTCGCCCGCGCGTTCGCGTGGTCGGAGTACGACGAAGCAGGAGCACTCCTCGCCTTCTCGACCGATGCGCCGACCGCCCCCTACGAGGCGCTCGCGAACATGTACGTCGCCGCCACACGTGCCTCGGCGCTGGTTCCGGGTGTGCCGGCCGTCGACCCGACTCAGGCACTTCCGCTGGAACGGGCCATCGCGCACGCCACCAGGGACGCCGCGGCATCGATCGGCGACGGCAGCTGGCGCGGCCGCATCGCGGTCGGATACGCCGCTGACTTCGTGGTGCTCGACGCCGACCCGTTCGCGGGCGATCCGGCCCTTCTGCTGGGGACACGCATATCGCAGACCGTGATCGCCGGACGCACCGTGTACGAGAGCTAGCGCGAAGAGCACCTCTCCTGCGCATTTCCAGGATATCGCCGAGGTGGGGGCTTGCCGCAAGGCCCCCACCCTGGGGCAGAATCGACCCTCGCTCGTGCGAATGACGCCCGGCGTGAAGGAGATCCATGCCTTTCGACCCGTTCCACCTCGCGGACGATCTGCGCGCGAAAGCCGCTCCGGAACTGATCGCCGATGACCGCGAGCATCTCCGGAGGATCGCCGACGCTCTCGAGCTGCAGCGCGCAGATGTGATCTCGCGACTGACGCAAGCGCGCCGCCGGGAAGCGGACCTCGGAGATGCCGTCGTCGACCGGGACCTGGAGATCCGCCGACTGAGCGGACGCCTTCGCGTGCTCGAGCGCTTCGGCCTCGACATCTGCCTCGGCCGGATGACCCTCGACGATGGCGAACATCGGTACATCGGCCGCACCGGCCTCGCGGACGCGGACGGGTCCCGGCTCCTCATCGACTGGCGTACTCCTGCCGCAGAGCCGTACTTCGCGGCGACCCTCGAGCATCCGCGCGGTGTGATCTCCCGACGTCGCTACCGCTGGACCGACGGACGCATCCGTGACTACTGGGATGAGGCGCTGAGCGACGCGGCGTTCGACGGCGCGGCCTCCCTCGACGATCAATCCGCGTTCATCGCCAGCCTCGGAACTCATCGCACGGCCAGGATGCGCGACGTGCTCGCGACCATCCAGGCCGACCAGGATGCGATCATCCGCACCTCGTCCAGGGGAGCTCTCGTCGTCGACGGCGGCCCGGGCACGGGCAAGACCGTCGTGGCACTGCACCGCGCCGCCCAACTCCTCTACGCGGAGCCGCGCCTCACGCAGAGTGCGGGCGGCATGCTGCTGATCGGCCCTCATGCGCACTATCTCGCATACGTCGAGGACGTGCTTCCCAGCCTCGGCGAGGACACCGTGCGACTGGCGACCATCCGCGACCTCGTCCCGGAGGGAGCCTCGGCCTCCGACGAGCGGAGCACCGAACACGACGCCCGAGTGGCGCGGCTGAAGGGCACGCTCGACCCCGTCTCGCTGCTCGACGCTGCCGCGAGGTGGTTCGAGCGCCCGCCGCATCACGCCATGCGTCTGGAATCGCCGTGGGCCGACCTGTGGCTGAGTCGCGACGAATGGGCTGAACTGTTCTCGAACGCCGACCCTGCCATCTCGCACAACGAGGCACGCGACGAGGTGTGGGAGGAGATCCTCGAGCTGCTGACGGACCAGGTGGACGACGCGGATGCGCCGCCCCACACGGTGCGGAGGTGGCTGCGTCAGGACGAGGAACTCACCGGGACGTTCATGCGCGCCTGGCCGATGCTGTCCCCGACATCGGTCGTCGCACGACTGTGGAGCTCACCCGAATTCCTGCGGCACTGTGCGCCGGGGCTCTCACCGGAGGAGATCGCACTCCTGCAGCGGGACGGGTCGACGGCATGGACCGTGTCGGACGTCCCGTTCCTGGACGCCGCGCGCCGCCGCATCGGCGACCCCGATACCGTCCGCGACGAGCACCGACGCCAGGCCGTGATCGCTTCCGCCCAGGAGCAGATCTCCCATGTGGTCGACCACCTCATCGAGGACGACGACAGCGAGATGAAGGTGATGTCGATCCTGCGGGGCCAGGACGCACGGAATGTGCTGCTCGGTGTCGACGCTCCCCCCGCGCTGCGACCCGACGAGCTGTCCGGACCGTTCGGACACATCGTCGTCGACGAGGCACAGGAGCTCACCGACGCGGAGTGGCGGATGCTCATCGCCCGCTGCCCTTCGAGGAGCTTCACGATCGTGGGAGACCGCGCGCAGGCACGTCACGGATTCACCGAGAGCTGGGAGGCCCGACTCGCCCGCGTCGGACTCCGCGACGTCAGGATCTCTCATCTGGGGGTGAACTACCGGACGCCGACGGAGGTGATGGAGGCCGCTGCTCCAGAGATCCTCGCGGCGATCCCCGATGCGAACGTCCCGTCCTCGGTGCGCGAGAGCGGAATGCCGGTGCGTCATGACGTCGTCGCCGCACTCCCGCGCCTGCTGGAGGCTTGGGTCGACGCGCATCCGGACGGCGTGGCGTGCGTGATCGGCGCCCCCGACTTCGCCCCGACCGCGCGCGTGCGATCCCTGACGCCCGAGGGTGCGAAGGGCCTGGAGTTCGACCTGGTCGTGCTGGTCCATCCCGATCAGTTCGGACATGACGTGACCGGCGCCGTGGACCGCTACGTGTCCATGACCCGATCCACCAGCGAGCTCATCGTGCTCCGGTGAAGCGACGCTCGCGACGTCACCCGACGAGGACGCGACCGGTGAGGGCCTGCCAGCGCTCCTCGCGCCGCTCGATCCGTATGGGGTATGCGAAGGCCGCCGTCACCAGGGGTGTCGTGAGCACGGCGTCGGCCTGCCCCTTGGCAACGATCTCCCCCTTCGCGATCAGTGCCGCATGCGTGGTCGACCGGGGCAGCTCCTCCAGGTGATGCGTCACGAGGACGGTGGCGAGTTCGGGCTGCGTGCTGTGCAGCAGATCGAGCGTCTCGAGGAACTGCTCCCTCGCCGCGACGTCCAGACCCGTCGAGGGCTCGTCGAGGAGAAGGAGCGCGGGGTCGGGCAGCAACGCACGAGCGATGAGGGCTCTTCCGCGCTCTCCCTGGGACATGGTGGGCCACGTTGCGGCCTCGATCGCCTCGAGACCCAGCAGCGCCATGAGGTGCTCGACGCGCGCCAGGATCGCCGGGGAGGGCTCCCATCTGTTCATCATCTCCGTGGTCCCCGTCGCTCCGGTGAGCACGACCTCTCGCACCGTCAGCGGCGAGCGCAGTGGGTGACGCGGATTCACGTGACCGATGGACTCCCGCAGCTGTCGGATCTCGACGCGTCCGAGCTGCTGTCCGAGCACGTGGACAGAGCCTCTGGTCGGGTGCGCCTGCGCACCGCACATGCTCAGGATCGTGCTCTTACCCGCTCCGTTCGGCCCGATGACGGCCCAGTGCTCGCCCTGCCTGACGGTGAGGTCGATGCCGGTCAGGATCTGCCGCGCGTTGCGGACGACGTCGACGCCCCTCAGCGCGAGGACGTCGCGGGGGACGGAGCCGTCGAGACCCTTCGCCGACATCACGACAGCGCCTCGCGAAGGGTGAGGAGATGAGCCCGACTGCGTTCGGCTGCGGCAGCTTCGTCGTGGTCGGCGATGGCTTCCACCTGCTCGGCGTGCGCGTCCTGGTCGGTGTCGTCCCCGAACGACCGCCGAATGCGGAGCATCTCGACCATGGCTTCACGCAACCGCGGGGTGAAGCTGTCGAACAGGTCGAGGAGCACCGGGTTGTGCGCGGCGGCCACGATCGTCCGATGAAAGGCGGTGTCGGCGTCGACGTGTGCCTCGATATGGGAGCGGTGCGCGGCGCGATCGGCGAGAGCACGGCGGATGCTGCGCAGATCCGCGGGAGTGCGTCTCGCGGCGGCGAGCGCGGCGGCCTCCGTCTCGATCGCGATGCGTGCCTCGATCACCGCGACGATGTCGGCCTTGCGCAGGACGGCATCCCAGTCCTCCGGGGCTTCGAGCGCGGTCACATAGACTCCAGCCCCCTGTCGCGAAGCCAGCACTCCGCGCCCGGCGAGCTGCCGGATCGCCTCGCGCACGGTGGATCGACCGACGCCGAGCTGCAGGGCGAGCGTCGTCTCGCCGGGGAGCTTCTCCCCCAGCGCCCATTCCCCGGCCGTGATGCGTCGCCACAGCAGTTCGGCCGCCTGGTCCGCCAGCGGCGCCCGTCTCACCTGTGCCATTCGCGTGGCCTCTCGTCTACTTGTCTGAGGAGTTCTGTTACAGTCTAGCCATGTTCTCGTCAGAGCACCTCCTTCTTCGCCGCCACGGCGGGGCGTAGCCGGACCGGCACCCCGCCGTGGGGTCGAGTGTGCCGGTCTCCCCTCTCCGAGAAGGACGCCGCATCACCATGACCACAACATCGCCCATCCATGACTCCGCCGCCGGCATCGACGGCGCTCCCGCCTGGAACCGGCAGAAGAACTCGCCGATGCCCTCGCACCGCTACCGCGACGTCTACTCACGCGTCGAGGTGCCGCTCACCGAGCGGGACTGGCCCGCCCATCGACTCACGGCCGCCCCGCTGTGGGTGCCGGTCGACCTGCGCGATGGCAACCAGGCTCTCGCCGAGCCGATGGATCCAGCCCGCAAGCACCGGTTCTTCGAGCTGATGGTGCGGATGGGGTACAAGGAGATCGAAGTGGGATACCCGTCGGCGTCGCAGACCGACTACGACTTCGTGCGGCTGATCGCGGACAGCGACATCGCGCCGGAGGACGTGACGATCGTGGTGTTCACCCCCGCGCGCCGCGATCTCATCGAGCGGACGGTGGAGTCCGTCCGCGGCATCGCCAACCAGGTCGTGATCCACATGTACACCGCGACAGCCCCCGCGTGGCGCAGCCTGGTGCTGGGGCACGAGCGCGAGGAGCTGAAGCAGCTCATCCTCTCCGGCGGCCGCGACGTGTGGGAGCTCGCCGGGCATCTGCCGAACGTGCGCTTCGAGTTCTCCCCCGAGGTGTTCAACCTGACCGAACCCGACTACGTGATCGACATCTGCGATGCGATGACCGAGCTGTGGCAGGCCGCCCCCGAGCGGCCGGTGATCCTCAATCTGCCGGCGACGGTCGAGATCGCCACCCCGAACGTGTACGCGGATCAGATCGAGTACATGCACAAGAACCTCGCACGCCGTGACTCCGTGGTCCTCTCCGTGCATCCCCACAACGACCGCGGGACGGGTATCGCCTGCGCCGAGCTCGCGGTGCTGGCCGGAGCGCAGCGGGTGGAGGGCTGCATCTTCGGAAACGGCGAGCGCACGGGCAACGTCGACATCGCGACGCTCGCGCTGAACCTCCACGCGCAGGGCGTGGATCCCATGATCGACTTCTCCGACATCGACGAGATCCGCCGCACCGTCGAGCACTGCAACCGGATCGAGGTGCACGCCCGCCACCCCTACGTCGGCGATCTGGTGCACACGGCGTTCAGCGGCACGCACCAGGATGCGATCAAGAAGGGCTTCGCCGAGCACCGCGCCCGCGCCGCCGCGGAGGACCGCGATGAGAGGGAGATCGAGTGGCGGGTCCCCTATCTGCCGATCGACCCCGCGGACATCGGTCGCGACTACGACGCCGTGATCCGCGTCAACTCGCAGTCGGGCAAGGGAGGTATCGCATTTCTGCTGGAGAGCGAGTACGGGGTCGAGCTGCCTCGGCGCCTGCAGATCGACTTCGCCCGGCACGTGCAGCGGCACACCGACGCGACCGGAGCCGAGGTCACGGCGGCAGAGCTGTGGGACGTCTTCGAAGCGGTCTATCTCCGCCCCGTTTCGGGCAGTGATTCCGGGACCCGTCTCGTCTCCTACGACTCCGCCGACGGCGAAGGGAACCCACGCACGCGCATCACACTCCAGGTCGAGGGCCGCGAGCACACGACGGTCCACCGTGAAGGCGGCCCGATCGAGGCTCTCTCTGCGGCACTCTCCGCCCATGGCGTGCGCGTGGACATCGTCGGGCTCCACCAGACGAGCGTCGGATCGGGGGCGGAGAGCGATGCTCTGACGCTCCTCGAACACCGCACCGCGGCGGGGAGCTCGTGGTCGGCCGGCCGCGGACGATCCGTGCTCTCCGCGAGTCTGTCCGCAGTCATGGCGGCGGCGGTCGCCCGCTCTGGAAGCTGACTCCTGCCTCGAAGCTCAGTCCTGGTCGCCGACGTGCCCGGGCGCCGTGAGGGAGAGCACGCGTTCGACGAAGGCGGCGTACTCCTCCATGTAGTGCTCGAGGAACTTCTTCGTGCCGGCATCCTCGACCGTGCCGTCGGGGCCGAACATCTCAGGACGGTAGGTCAGATACGCCTCGGGGGCGTTCAGCTGAGGGGCGTTGAGGAAGCTCAGCACACTGCGCATCGAGGACTGCATCACCGCGGTGCCGATGGCGCCGGTGGAGGCTCCGATGATGCCGGTGGGTTTGCGAGCGAACGAGTTGTGGCCCCACGGCCGCGACCCCCAGTCGATCGCGTTCTTCAGGGCGCCGGGGATCGAGCGGTTGTACTCCGGCGACACGATCAGGAGGCCTTCGGCGCGCTCGACCGCGTGCTTGAACGTGGTCACGGCGGCGACCGGATCGAGTTCGTCGTCACGGTTGTACAGCGGCAGATCGCGGATCGGGATCTCGACCATCTCCAGGCTGGGCGGGGCCAGCTTCACGAGCGCGGTCGCGACGACGCGGTTGATCGAGTCATGGGCGAGGCTTCCGATGAGGTAGCCGATCCGGTGTGCCATGCGGATACTCCCTTGCTTGTTCGGATGTGCTTGTCGGACGTGTTCGCGTTCAGGCTAGCCCCGTGTCCCGGCATAGCAAGCCCCTTCCATTGCCCCGCCGCCCGTGCACCGAGGCTTGAGCACGAGGAACAGAGCCCGCGATTCTTCGCCCGGATTCGCCTCAGGCCGTCGAGGCACCCCGGCAC
>NZ_LSJW01000196.1:0-16086 GCF_001557335.1 Microbacterium sp. CCH5-D1 | reverse complement strand
CGCCGGAGCCGGAACCGGCGCGGGACCCGGAGTCGGGGTCGGAGCCGAGGCAGGAGGCGGCTGCGGGAGTCCGGGGATCGCCGGTGCGGGCGTCGGGGCCGCGGCCCCGGATCCGGTCGAGGCGGGGACCGCGGTCGTCGCGGTGGCGGGTGCAGGCACGCGCGCGTCCACCATGAGGGAGCCGGCCACCTTGTCGTGCCACCCCTGGTACCGACCGGAGCCGTCGAACAGCGGCGTGAAGTAGCCCACGACGATGGCGGCGGCGAGGCCGAAGATGACGTTGCGCAGCAGCGTCCGTCCGAAGCCGAGGCCGCTCCCGTCCGTCGCCGAGACCAGCCGAAGGCCCTGGGCGCGCATGCCGATCGAGCCGGTGCCCGCCTGCATCACGGTGTAGACGACGAACCAGCCGAGAAGGATCAGGCTCACGACCGGACCCCCGATCAGCAGGACTCCGACACTGCCCTCGAGGCTGCCGGTGAGCGAGGCGCCGACCAGGAGTCCGCCGCCGAGCACGATCGCGAGGCCCCCGGCGATCAGGGCGTCGATGAGGTAGGCGACGGCGCGACGGGAGACCGGCGCGATCTGGTCGGTCGCGGGCTGCGTCATGAGGTCTCGCTCTCGGAGGACGGGGGCGTCGTGCTGTTCTTGATGGTGCCAGGTTCACGGCGGACGCGCACGGCCGCCGCTTCCTTCAGATTCTGGAATCCGTTCGAGATGGCCGTGCCGCCGACCAGGGAGCGGATGCTCAGTCGCGCCTGAAGACGCTTCCAGAAGCCGGCTTCCTTGCCGAGGCCGCCCACGATGTCATCGACCTCGTGCCAGAAGGAATCGACGTCCTCCTGGCTCGGCTCGGCGGGACCGAACACATCGGCATCGGCCCGCTCGGCGAGGGCGGTGACCTGCGGAACCGTCAACGAAGACGCCACGACCACCGCCTCCTCGATCCGCGTGCCGCCGGGAGGGATGCGCGCGCCGTAGTCCACGGCACGGTCGGTGAGCTCGTCCCATCCCCCGCTGATGCGGTCGGCGGTGCGTGCGGCCGCGCGTCGGGAACGACGCTTCGCCGCCTTCCACGCACCGATCACGATGAACGGCGATGCCAGGAGTGCGATCACTCCGAGGGAGATGCCACCGATCACGAGGATCGCGCCGATGATGCCCGCGATGTTGAGACTCTCGTCCTCGCCCTCGCGGTCGTCGGGCAGCGTGGGCGGCAGGTCGACGGGCTCCTGCGGCGGAGGCGGGGGCTGCAGCACCTGCGGCTTCGGGTCGACGCGCGGCTTGGTGTTCTGATCGTTCGGCACCTGGTCTTCGGGAGGGGTGGGGTTGAAGGCGATCCACCCGAGCCCCTCGAAGTTGACCTCGACCCAGGCATGCACGTCGTCGCCGGTGGCAGCGAACGTGGCTTCTCCCGCGTTCTCCTCGTCGGGGTAGTAGCCCATGACCACACGAGCGGGGATGTCGACCTGTCCGGCGAGCAGGGCCATCGCCACGGCGTACTGCTCGTCGTCGCCGATCATCTGTTCGCCGCCGACGAGGGTCGAGATGCGCTCGGCGGTGTGTCCAGCCCGGGAGATGACCTCCCCCTCGAGCCCGTGGCTGAAGAAGCCCTCCTTCGCCAGGAAGTTCTCGAGGGCGCGCACCCGCTCGATGGGCGTCTCCGCGCCGACCACCGTCTCGGCGGCGAGGGCTGTGAGCTCCTCCGGCACGTTGCTCGGCTTGGGCATCGAGACCTTGCCGAACGGCACCTCGGCGAGCTGCTCGTCGTCGGGAATGTTCGGCATCACGGCGTCCACCGTGTACTCGTCGCCCTTCGTCAGCTTCGTGGTGGAGACGGCCGTGCCCGTCTCGGTGTTCACGTAGGTGCCGCGGCGCAGCTGCTCGGCGTCATCGCCGGAGAACCTGATCTCGGACAGCTCGCCCGCGGTCGGCATCCACACACCGCGATAGGCACCGATCTCGACGTTGAGCGTCACCGGGACGCCCTCGGCATCCGGCGA
This sequence comes from Microbacterium sp. CCH5-D1, assembly GCF_001557335.1. NCBI lineage: Bacteria > Bacillati > Actinomycetota > Actinomycetes > Micrococcales > Microbacteriaceae > Microbacterium > Microbacterium sp. CCH5-D1. Next base: position 14,086 of record NZ_LSJW01000196.1, on the reverse strand, counting down.
CATGTTCGAGCGCAGCGGGCTGAAGGCGCTCGACGAGGTGGGTCCGCCGTCGGTGACGTTGTAGACCATGCCGTCGAACTGATCCATGACGGCCGTGCGGATCCGCGCGCCCTTGGGCAGTCCCTGCACCGTGAAGAGCGTCTCGTCCGCCTCATCGCGCACGTTCTTGCGGAACGCCTGCAGGGGGCTCGGGTAGTCCCGGATGTCGAACGGCGGGATGATCACGTCGCGGAACACGTGCCGCGGCTGCGCCGGGTTCGCGACCGCGCTCGTGGCCACCCCCGCACCACCGGCGATCGCCAGCACGGCCACGCCCGCGAGCAGACGACGCGTGCGCATGTGCGAGGCCCTGGAGGGGTCGACCTCGCTGACGGAGATCGCCGTGTTCTGTGGCGCCCACAGCTGGCGAAGCGCGAGCCAGGACATGCTCACGACCGCGAACACGAGTCCCTGCACCAGCGGGAACGCGGGTTCAGGGGTGCCGAGGGCGATCACGAGCATGAGCAGCACGCCGGCCGGGATCAGCGCCCAGGCCACCTGTGACAGGCGCAGCGCGAGCGACGCGGTCACCGTCGTGAACACGAGCGCCAGGAGGAAGGGGACCACGAGGTGACCGTCCGCCGCGGCGACGGGCGCCACCGTGGTGAGCATCTGCTTCCACGCGGTGACCGTCCCGAGCGCGAGCTTCTGCAGCGTCTCCAGCGTCGGGATGAAGCCGAGGATCGAGGTCTGCGGCAGGGCGAACGCGCCGCCGAACACGAAGTAGGCGGCGACCGTGAGGCCCGCGATGATCAGGATGCCCCAACGGCGCCAGGTCGTGACCGCCGCGATCGCGAGGCCGAGCACGACGCCGCCGACCACGGCGGGGAGGAAGGACGGACCGGCGAACGTCGGCCAGAAGCCGACCAGTGCGGTGACCACCAGGAGAGCGGAGGCACCGAGATCGAGGATCCAGCGACGCACGGGAAGACCGGCGAACGCGGCGGAGGATGCGGTCATGCGAGCACCTTCTGCAGGGCGAGGGGGATCTGCTCCAGCGCACCGACCGTCACGACGTCGGCATCGCCGATGCGGCGCAGGGCCGGAGCGGAGGCGGTGGTGTCGGCGACGACCACGAGCACGCGGGCGCCGAACGGAAGACGCGCACAGGCGAGACGGAGGTCGTCGGGCTTGACCCGCGCCCCGCACACGAGCACCACGACGCTCGCGAGCGGCATCGTCGCCGACACCACTCCGGCGAGCTCGGCGATGCCGCCCTCCTTGGGCTTGCTGTTCTCGACGGCCGGGAGGGAATCGAGCAGCTGCTTGCCCGTGCCTGCCGGCAGTTCGCGCCCCTGCACTCGCATGTCGACGCGCTGCGAGTCGCGGAGAGCACGCAGGCCGATCGACCCTGCGGCCGAGACTCCCAGCTCGAAGTCGTCGGGGGTGGCGTAGTCGGCGAGGGAGCGCGACAGACCGATCACGAAGTGCGAGCGCCGGGTCTCCTCGTACTGCCGGACCATCATGGTGCCGGTGCGGGCCGTCGAGCGCCAGTGCACGTGGCGGAGGTCGTCGCCCGGCTGGTACTCGAGCAGGGCGTGGAACGACACGTCGTCGCGGGACAGGTCGGCGGCGGGAAGACCCTCGAGGTCACGCAGGTATCCGAGGGACTGGCCGTCGAACAGCACCGTGCGCGGGTGCACGAAGAGGTCGACGGGGTCGTCGCGACGGTGCGCCCGCTCGAACAGGCCGAGGGGGTCGCCGCGCACGACGCTCACAGGGCCCACCTTGACCACACCGCGCTTCTGGGTCGGGATCGCGAAGAGCTCCTCCGCCTCCTCCCCCGGCGCGAGCCGCTGGATGCCGAACTCGCCGCGCCCCGAACCGACGGGGAGCACCACGCGCGACGGCAGGATGGCCCTGCTGCCGCGGTTCGCGAGGGTCAGGGCCCCGACCGCGCGCTCTCCCACGACGACGCGGGTGCGGGCGAGGTCGAGGGCGACGTCGTAGGCGGTGCGTCCGATCAGGAACAGCGCGCACAGCGCGACGGCGATCGCGATGACGACCGCGGCGATCGTGAACTCCGACCACCCGGCGATCTGCCCGAGCACCCAGAAGCCGACGGCGAGCGCCATCAGCACCCAGGCCAGCGGACGGATGGCGGAGGTGATCTTGCGGAGGCGCGTCAGGGCGCGCGCACCGAGGACGGCCGCGATGTCACGCCATCCGGCGTCGCGCTCCGTCTGCGGCGTCGACGCCGGAAGGGCCTCCGCGGTCATCAGGCCGCCGCTCGGGCCTGGGGGGCCGCAACGGCGTCGAGCACGCGGGCGATGACCGTGTCGCTGCTGGTGCCGGCGAACTCGGCCTCGGCGTCGAGCAGCAGACGGTGCTGCCACACCGGGCGGGCGAGCACCTTGATGTCGTCCGGGAGCACGAAGTGGCGTCCCTGAGCCGCGGCCCAGACCTTGGCGATGCGGATCATCGCGATCGCACCGCGCACCGAGACGCCGAGGCGGATGGCGCCGTCTTCGCGAGTCGCCTCGGCGAGCTCTGCCACGTAGCGGAGCACGGCGGGCTCGACGTGCACCGTCGCCGCGAGGTCGGCCATGTCGGCGACGGCGCTGGTCGTGATGATCGCGGACAGACCTGCAGACGGGTTGCGGTCGGAGGCGCCGGCGAGGATGCTCTCGGTCACCGCGAGGTCGGGGTATCCGATCGAGGTCTTGATCAGGAAGCGGTCGAGCTGCGCCTCGGGCAGCTTGTAGGTTCCCGCCTGCTCGATGGGGTTCTGCGTGGCGATCACGAGGAACGGGCGCCCGGCCTCGTGGGTGACACCGTCGACCGTCACGCGCGACTCCTCCATGACCTCGAGCAGCGCCGACTGGGTCTTCGGCGAGGCACGGTTGATCTCGTCGGCGAGCACGATCGACGCGAAGATCGGGCCCTTGTGGAACTCGAAGCGGTGCGACTGCTGGTCGTAGATCGTCACACCCGTCACGTCGGACGGCAGCAGGTCGGGGGTGAACTGGATGCGCGTGCTGGTGCCCTGCACGGTCGCGGCCAGCGCCTTGGCCAGGCTGGTCTTGCCCGTGCCCGGTGCGTCTTCGAGGAGCACATGGCCCTCGGCGAGCATCGAGGCCAGCACGAGACCGACGATCTCCTGCTTGCCCTGCACGGCCTTGTCGATGTTCTCGACGAGGCGCTGGAAGGTGCCCTGGAACCAGGCGGCCTGCTCGGGGGTCATTGTCATGAGTGTGTCGTTCCTTGTTGTTGTGAGGAGGTGTCGCGCGGCATCACTGCCAGACCCTGTGTTCGTATTCCTTGCCGTCCATCACGACCCAGGCCTCGATCGTCCCGCGGCGCATGCCGAGGTAGCAGCCCAGCTGCTGATCGATGTTGCCGTTGCCGTCGGTCGTGACCGTCCGTCCGCCGAAAGTGCCGTCGTAGGGCGGCGGGGCGCTGCTGGAGCACTGCACCCACATACTGGAGTTCGCCGGGAACCCTCGCCCCGTGAGGTAGAAGTACGCGCACGTGCCGTCGTTGCAGTTCGGCTGTCCGTTCGCGTTTCCAGTCGAGGTGACCCAGGCACGCGGATCGGGCTTGCGCCCGGATGTCTCCTCCGCCGAGCGGGTGATCTGCTGCCCGGCCTGGTCGGTGACCTCGACGTCGATCGTGTGACGCTGGCTGTAGCCCTCGCCGACCGTCCGGCTGCCGCTGGCGCCGACGTTCTGCCACCCGCCGCCGTCGATGCGGATGCGGACGGTCTTGATAGACCGGCCGTTCGCTGCGGGCCCCGCATCCCAGTTGAACGTGACGCTCGTGGCATTCTGCGATGCGGTGACCGCAGGCTGCTTCAGCGGACCGTAGGGGTTGCCGGACATCTGGTTCGAGGCGTCGCTCGCATAGGTCTGACCCTCGACCGTCGAGACGGCACGGACCCGCACGTTGTAGTTCGTGCCGTTCGAGAGGCCGGTGATGACGTTGTTGCCCGGCATCGCCGCCCAGTTGCCCCCGATGGAGTACTGGTACTGCACCTCGTTCGACCTCGCACCGTTGAGCGCACCGGGAGACCAGGTGAGCGTGAGCGACCGATCGCCTTCGGCGACGTTCGACAGCGAGGGCGCACCCGGCTTGTTCACACCGCGACGCGGTGCCGACATCGGGCTCCATTCACCCCAGTCCGCCTTGTTGTGCGCGCGGATGCGGTACGTATACGGCGTCTCCGAGGTCGGGACCTTCACCGCCTGCGACCTGGCGTCGGCTCCCGGCGTGATGGTGTTCCGCAGCGTGCCGCCCTCCCACACCTGCAGCTGGAACGAGTCGATCGGGTCGCCGTTCGCGTTCCCCGGCACCCAGTTCACCTGCATCTGCGCCTCGGTGCCCACGCCCTGCAGCTGTGTGACGGTCGGCGCGGCGGCGGGCATCGGCGGCCCCGCGGGCACCTCGGAGGCCGACCAGCCGCTCCAGCTCGACGGCTCGGGCGCCCGGTTGTGGGCCTGCACGCGCACCTGGTAGATGCCGCCGTTCTCGAGGCCCTCCCAGGTCATCGAGTTCCCGGTGGCCTGCTTCTGCGAGACCCCGGACGGCGGAGCCGGCGAGATCTCCAGCGTGTAGCTCTCCACCGGAGAGCCGGGAGTGGTCGGGGTGGCCCACGCGACCTTGAGCGACTTGTCGCCGAAGGTCAGCGTCGGCGGGGTCGGGGTGTCGGGACGAGCGTCCGGACGGGCGACCGCCGACGTGCCGGACGGCTTCGACTCGCCGACCCGGTTGGTCGCGGTCACCTGGAAGGTGTACTCCACGTTGTTGGTGAGGCCGTCGAGCGTGCACGTCGTCGAGCGGCATTCCTTCGAGTACGGGCTGCCGCCGACCGACTTCACCGTGTACTTGGTGATCTCGGCGCCGTTGTTCGACGGTGCGCCGTAGGAGACCACGACGGTGCGGTCCTGCACGCTCGACACCAGCGGGGTGCCCGGTGCCTCCGGCACGCCCTGGACGGTCACGACGATCTGGCCGTTGGCCTCGCGGTCGGGGTCCTTCGTCGCATCCTGGATGCGGTAGCGCACGACCATGGTCCCGACGAAGCTGGGGTCGGGAGTGACGACGACCTGATCGCCCTTCACGGCCGCGCCGCCGGAGCCCGACTCCGTGGCAGCCGTCATCAGCTTGAGCGGCGTCTCCGGGAACGGGTTGTAGTCGTTCGCGAGCACAGGCACCGTGATGCTCTTGCCCTGATCCGCTTCCGAGATCGTGTCGGTGTTGGCTGCGGGCAGCGGGCGGGTCGAGGCGCCGACGCGCACGGTCACGGTGCCTTCGACGGCTTCCGTCGTCCCGTCGGTGATCTCCAGCTTCAGGGAGGACACCGTGCCCTTCTCGACGTCGGATGAGGCCTCGACGAGCAGCTTCGAGCCGTCGATCTTGGCGGTGATGCCCTTGCCCGCGCCGCTGACGTACTTGTACCTGTGCTTGCCCTCGTCCTCCGGATCGGGGTCGGTCGTGAGGGCGGCCAGGTCGAGCGTCGATGCCTTCTCGCCCGGAGCGACGATGACCTCTGCGCCCGTGAACACCGGCTGCTGGTTCTCCGGGGGCAGCACGTTGATCGGGATGCTCAGCGTCGCCGTGCGGCCCTCGGGGTCGTCCGGCCCCATGCCGTCTGTGACCTCGAACGTGAGCGAGTCCTGCCCGAAGTAGCCCTCGGCCGAGGTGTACACCAGGGTGGTCTCGTCCTTCACGAGGTCGTCGCCGTTGGCGTACACGGCGTTCACCTTGGCATGCTCGGTGATCCGCGCGGTCCCCCCGCCGGCGACGGTGACGAACTTCGAGAGCGGGATCTCCCTGGTCTCGCCGCTCATGACCTCGAGCGGCTTGGTCGAATCCAGGATCGGCCGCAGGTCGGACTCGGCCGGCACGAAGATGAACGCGGATGCGGCCAGATCGTCCTGATCGGTGATCGTGTAGCGGATGAGCTGCAGCTGCTCGGTGACGGTGACCCGCACCTTGCCGTTCTCCAGCTGGGTCGCGCCTTCTCCGAGCACGAGCTTCAGGCGATCGGTGGTGCCGTCCGGGTCCTCGTCGTTCTTGAGGATGTCGAGGTCGGCACTCATCGTGCCGTCGGTGAGGTCGGTCGGCCGCACACGGTCGTCACGCGCGACGGGCGCCTGCAGCGGGACGTTCTCGTCGACGGTGATCTGCAGCGCCGCGGTCGCCTCGGCGCCCCTCGCGTCGCGGATCGTGTACTGCAGCGACGTCTCGAGCTCGCGGTTCGGCGCCTGCACCAGCACCCGATCACCCGAGACGCGGGCCGTGATGCCCGTCTCGGTCGGAACTTCGAGGCCGTCCTTCACGAGGATGATCTTGTCGCCCTCGGGGTCGGAGTCGTTCAGCATCACCGGCACCGAGATCTCGCGACCCGGCCGCACGACCACGGCATCCTTCACCGCGAACGGTCTCTGATTGATCTGCTCGCCCGGTGCGATGCCCACCCGGATGGTGGCGATGCCCTCCTTGCCGAGCCGGTCGCGCACGCGGTAGCGGAACACGTCGACACCGGAGGAGCCGTCGAATGCCTCGTACGTGAAGTAGTTCTGCGCCGTCTCGGTGATGCGCCCCTTCTGCGGGCTGGAGGCGATGTCGATCAGCTCGACCGAGTCGCCGTCGGCGTCGATGCCGTCGAGAGGGACGGCGATGTTCGCGGTCGACCCGGCGAGCACGCGGGCCACCAGGTCCTGCGGGCGCGGGGCGGCGTTCGTCTCCTCATCGACCGGAAGGATCTGGATCGTGACGTAGCCGGCGTCCTTCTGCTGGCGCGAGTCGACCGCCTCGTAGGTGAGGTACACGGTCTTCGCGACGGGTCCGGCCTTGAACCGGATCGTGTCCTGCGAGACGAACGCCTCACCGTCTTCCGGGTCGACCAGCGGCTCGACCAGCTCGGGAACGACGTGCATGACGTCGTCGTTCGGGTGCGTGTCGTTGTCGAGCACAGGGATGGTGACGACATCGCCCGCACGCACGATCGCCGTGTCGTCGTTCACGACGGGTTGCAGGAGCTTGTCCGGCGCGGGGATCGGGATGACCACCACCTCGCCCTCCGCCGACTTGGAGCCGTTGGAGATGCGGTACTTGATGCGAGCCTGGTCGGTGAGCGAGCCCTGATCGGTGATGCGAAGCGTCTCGTGGTTGATGACCGACACGGAGATGCCCGAGTCGTCGTCGATCGAGACGGACTGCACCACCAGGATGCCGCCGGCGGGGTCGACGTCGTTCGCGAGCACGCCGATGAGCACATCGCCGCCCGTCGGCAGCAGCGCCACGTCGCGCACGGCGACCGGAGGGAGATCCGTCTCGCTCGCCTCGAGCACGTCGACGCGCACGATCCCCTCGCCGTTCTCGGGGCCGGCGGTCGCCAGGTACAGCACGTAGTAGGTGCCGGGAGCATCAGCGGTGAAGGAGAAGGTCTTGTTCGGCCCGTCCGTGACGATGGTCGCGCCGGGAACCTCGTTCACGCGGCCGAGTCGCAGCAGCTCGCGCCCCGAACTGGTGTCGTTGGCCAGCGGTGCCACGGTGACCTGCTCGCCGACGCGGGTCACGACGTGATCGGCGTTGGTCTTGGGCTTGGTCGAGCCCTCCGGTCGGACATCGAGGGTCACCGTCGTGGTGGCGCTCTCCCCGTATCCGTCGGCGACGGTGACCTGCACGTCCTTGCGTCCCTGCTGGCTCGCGGTCGCCTTGTACGTGATCTGGCCGTCGGTGCTGAAGTCGACCTCGTCGCCCGGCGCGGGGACGACCTCCTTGAGGTAGACATCGTCGCCCTCGGGGTCGATCCAGTCCGGGAGGATGTTGTACGAGATCGTTCCGCCGGTCTCCACGGTGAGACTGGTGTGCCGTTTCGGCACCGGAGCGGTGTTCACGCTCTTGTCGTAGACGGTCAGCGTGACCGCTGCCGTGTCCTTCCCGCCGCGACCGTCATCGGCCTCATAGGTGAAGGTGGTCGACCCTGTCGCGTCCTCGTCGACCGCGATCTGCAGGGATCCGCCGTTCTGCACCTGCTGGATCGTGCCGAGAGCGGGCTGGGCCTCGGCGAGGGTCGCGACCAGGACGTCGCCATCCGGATCGTTGTCGTTGTCGAGCACGGGGAGCATCGTCGTCACGCCGGGGCGCACACCGAACGTGTCGTCCTCGGCGATCGGAGGAGTGTTCTCCTCCTTGCGCTCGGGGAGCGTGGTCTCGACGGTCTCCTCGGTCGAGTCGTCCTCGTTCTCGGTCTCGCCCTCCGGCGGGGTGAGGTCGTTCCAGTTGTCGACGCGCTGCAGGCTCTCGTTCGCCAGCCAGGCCGCTCCGCCCACCGCGTCGTTGAGGATGATGACGTCGCGGTTGACGCGGAACACGAGGCTCTTCGAATCCTCGGCGCCGTCGACGTTCGCGTTGACGTCGTTCGCCGACCCCGGGCATTCCCGGATGAACGTGGCCGTTCCTGCCCATGCGCCGTAGGTGCAGCCGCGCAGCCACACCGGCGCCGCCGGCACGCCGTTTCCACCCGCCTCGACCTCTGTCGGCTCGCCGCCGTCGAGGGGAACGCTCACCAGTGCGTTCGCCGTCGAGACCGCCACCGCGTCGGTGTTCTCGGAGGCCTGCTGCAGAACGGCCTTGTCCGCGCCGGGGATCTCGGTGCGGACGCCGCCCGGGGAGGTCACGACGCCGGCAGCGCGATCCAGCACGACCGGGGTGCGACCCACGGCGGTGATCGCCGGCTTCGCCGACGCGTCGAGTTCGCCGACCGAAGCGGCGGAGGCGTCGAGCGCCTCCCCCTCGTTGTCGACGGGGACGGTGACCACCTCGCCGCGCTCCGGGGCGAGTCCGAAGACGGTGCCGTCCTTGGCCACGGCGACATCGGCGCCAGCGCCCAACTCGGCCACCGGCTCGTTGACCTCGGCCTCGAAGGACGCGACGCCCTGCGCCGGCACGACCCAGAGCTCGCCGGTCTTCTGATCGAGGATCGCAGCCGTGCGGTTGCCCAGCGCGACCTTCGCGGAGGAGGGGACCTTCGCAGAGTCGCCGAGCGAGACGCGTGCAGGATCGACGGCGGTCAGCGTGGACGCGTTCTCATCGACGACCAGGATGTTGTTCGTGTCCTGCAGGATGTCGTAGTTCTCACCCGTGGTGCGCAGTCCGCCGTCGAGCACCGTCGACTCGTGGTTGAAGTGCCCCACGAGAAGGCTCGACGTCTTGGTGATCCAGACGCCGCCGTCGTTCAGATCGACCTTGGTGGTCGGGAACCCCTCATAGGTGAAGGCCATCGTGGTGATGGCGATCACGCCCACGGTGACACCGGCCGCTGACGCCAGCGTCTTCGGTCGTGCGCGCATCCATGACAACGCCTTCATACCCGGTTCCCCCCCAGGGTGACACTCTCTGTTCTCCTCGATCGCGACCCGACGGGCCCACGAAGCACCCGTTCATCCTAACTGCGTCCTGGAATACCGCTCGATGGGGAGTTTTGCCCATCGAGCGGGGCGACGTCGAGAAGACCTCGAAGCCGCCCCGCCCATGGAGCATGAGGGCGCGTGCGTCAGCTGCGACCTCGACGCCGTCGGAGGACGAGCGCGCCACCGAGGCTCAGAAGCAGCAGAGCGCCGCCGACGAGGTACCAACCGGGTGCACCGCCCGTCGTGGCGAGCTCACCGCCCGTGGACGACGCATCCGCTCCGCCACTGGATCCCGAGCTGGGGGCTGTGCCCGTCCCCGTTCCCGGTGCGACGCCGCCGGAGCCGTCACCCGCGCGGGTGACCGTGATCGGCGCGGTCGCCTCGGTCCCGTCGGGGAGGATCACCGCCAGTGTGTGCGCACCGGCCGGCGTCTTCGCGGGGATCGTGACAGCGGTGCGGAACGACCCGTCGGCATCGGCGGTCGCGACACCCACCCGCACCGGTGTGGAACGCAGCTCGATCGCGAGCTCCGCAGCCTCGGGGAATCCGGTCCCGGAGATCGTGACCCGGCCACCGGCCGCGACCGTCTGCGTGCTCAGCGCCACGGCCGGGTCTACGGGATCGACCGGGTCCACCGGGTCCACCGGATCCACGGGGGCGTCGGTGGGACGCGGGATGTCGACGTGCTTGATCTCCGTCGCTCCGGCCGTCGAGAAGGAGTACACCGTGACACGCACGCGGTCGTCGTACAGCGCGGCGCGCAGCCCGACGGGGTCGGCACCGCCGACGGCCTTCTCCTCCCAGTCCCCGCTCGGCCCGTACATCGTGGTGACGGCTCCGGTGTTCACGACCGTGGGGCCGCTGGCGCGCGTCGGATCCGGCCGCAGCTCTGTACTCCAGTCGTTCAACGTCGGCGACCAGTGCGTGTGGCTGTTGAACATGATGACGTTCGGGTTCTGTGCGAGCAGGGCGGCGAACCGGGCCTCCTCCTGCCCGAAGTCGTTCTCGTAGAACCGCGCGTACGATCCGGAGACCGAGTACGGCAGCAGGTGGTGCGAGAAGAGCAGCACCGGCTGGTCCTGGGCGCGCCAGTGGGCGAGCCGATCACGCAGCCAGGTGAACTGCTCCTCGCTGAAGTCGACGAACGGGCCTGCGCCGGTCTTCGCCGTGTAGTCGTAGAACTCGCTGCCGATCCAGATCAGGGGAAGCTGACCGTCCACGAGCACCTCACCCCACAGCCCACCCTGGCCACCGATGTCGCGCATCCCCGTCGAATCGAGGAAGCGCTCCCGGTACACCGCTGATCCCTCGCTGCCGTAGTACTCGTGGTTGCCGATCGTCGAGACGACCGTGCCGTACTCGCCGCCGCCACCCGCCGCGAGCGCCGACAGATAGGAGGTGTAGTTCGCGGTCGATCCGTTGCTGACCAGGTCGCCGTTGGACACGAGCACGTCCGCCGTCTGCGCCATCGCGCGGAACCCGGGCAGCACGTTCTGGCTCAGTCGCGTCGTCGCCCCCTGCACGTCGCTGAAGATGTCGACCACGGTGTTGGCCTCGACTCCTTCGGCGAGTGCCGCGAGCGGGCGCACCACCTGCACGTCGTCGAGCATCCACGATCCCGCGGCGCCGGGGGCCTCGAAGACGAACCGCAGGGTCATCGCGGATGCGCCCGCCGGCACCGTGACCGGCAGCCGGAGCTGCGCTGACTCCTCGTCGGCATCGGAGAGCTCGCGCAGCACGGTCTCCGTTCCCTCGTCGAACACCGCCGTCACGGTGCCATGTTGGGTTCCGCCCCGCTTGCGGTAGTGGCTGTCGAGGCGCACCTCCAGCGCATCCCCCGCCTTCACGGCGATCGGAGAGGAGGCGAGGCTGCCGGCGAATGCCCCGCTCGTCGCCTCCGCCACGGCGATCCGCCCCGAAGCGCGGGTGAACGCGTGTCGGCGATCGGTGCCGTACTGGGCGATCACGCTGTCGAGGTTCGACAGCGTCCACGCCCCCTCGCTCGTCCAGCTGTCCGTCTCGAAGCCGTCGAACCAGAGCAGGTGCCCGGTGGTCGAGGTGTCCGGGTCATCGGCGGCGAGCACGGTGATCACGAGCGGGGTCGACACGATGCCGGCGCCACCGAGAGACAGCGTCACCGATCCGGGCGCGAGGTCAGCGGGCAGCGCGACCGAGAACGACGTCTCCCCCGCGGCGTCTGCGACCGGGATGCCGGGAACCGCCGCCCCGGCATCGCCGAACGACGCCGTCAGCTGCTGGCCGGGGCGCAGTCCGCCGACCTTCACCGGAACCGTCGCACCTGCTGTGGCGACGGGCTTCGCGGCGGAGAGGATGCGCGGTGCTGCGTCGGCCGGCGGGGCTTCGCTGATCTGCACGTCGTCGATCATCCAGAACCAGTTGTTGCTGCTCTCGGCGTACGACCAGCCCACCGTGACGGCATCGGTCCCCGCCGGCACCGGGATCGAGACGTCCACCTGCTCGTCGAGACGGTTCCGGGCGAACGACTCGACCACCACCGGCGCTGCGTCGTCGAAGCGAGCGACGAGCTGCGCGGTCTGCGGCGACTGCCCCTGCTTGTAGTGGCTGTCGAAGCGCACCCGCACCGCCCCGTCCTGACTCTGCAGGTCGACGGCGGGTGCCCACAGCACGGAGCTGAAGCGCCCGTCCGTCGGCCGGTTGGCGTCGGAGTGCACGACCGCGGTGACACCGTCCGCACGTGTGAAGGAGCCGCGATCGCCGCTGTTCCCCCAGGTCGACACGACCTCGGCCGAGGTGTGGAACGACCAGCCCTGCCAGTCCGCCCGCGTACCGGTCACGTTGGTGTTGTCGATCGACCATCCGGCAGGGGGCTGCGAGGCCGTCGCGTCGGTGAAGCCTTCGGTCAGCGGTGGGGCTGCAGCGAAGGCGGGCGTCGCCGCCGCGCCGACGAGCAGCGTGAGGGCGCACGTCACGGCGATGGCGCCGATTCCGCGTCTGGTTCTCATGTCTCTTCCTAGGGGTTGGTCGACCGCTCATGTCGGCCGAGGCAGGGGGATTCCGTCCCTTCCGAGCATGAGGAGCGGAAGTAGTCATGACAACTTTTTCTACGGAAATTCCCCGATTGTTCACCGATGTGCGTCAGAGTGAACATGTCGCGGTCGCCGCGGGGATGAGAAGTCACGACAACAGGAGCACGAACGAGAATGCCCAGACCTCTGCACGAGCAGCTCTACGAGCGGATGCTCGATCGCATCAGAAGCGGCGAATGGCCGGAGGGCGAACGTGTGCCGAGCGAGCACTCCCTGATCGCCGAGTTCGGGACCTCTCGTGGACCGATCAGGCAGGCGCTCGCGACGCTGCGAGCGGAAGGCGCTGTCGACGGCGGGAGAGGCGCGCCGCCTCGGGTGCGGCGAATCGTGCCCACGCAGTCGTTCCAGACCTTCGTCTCGTTCACGGACTGGGCGCGTTCGATCGGACGACGCCCCGGCCAACGCGTGCTCGAGGCCGCACGCCGACCCGCCTCGGAAGCGATCGCCGATGACCTCGGAATCGAGACGGGCGCCGCGATCGTGGAGATCGTACGGCTGCGACTGCTCGACGACGAACCGGCGATGCTCGAACGCTCGGCGTTCCCTCTCCCCGTCGGCAGACTGCTGCTCGCCGCCGACCTCGACGCGGGGAGCATCTACCAGGCGATGCAGGAGCATGGCCTGGCGCCCGTTCGCGCACGTCATGTCTTCGACGCGGTACCGGCGGACGAGATCGATGCGGCGGCACTGGCGGTGTCCGTGTCCACACCGCTGCTGCGCGTACGACGAACGGGATGGGCGGCCGACGGTTCCCTCGTCGAGGTGGCGGACGACCGCTACCTGCCGACGATGGCCACCTTCGCCGTCGAGAACACCTCCGACGCGCGCTCAGCGCTCACCCGGGAGGCTGCCGGGCACTGAGCGCCGACGGAGCCGACATCACGCTCTCCAGCACCCCGCGATGTGGTCGTCGACCATCCCACCCGACTGCATCAGGGCGTACATGGTGGTCGGCCCGACGAAACGGAACCCGCGACGGCGCAGTTCTTTGCTCAGAGCGGTCGATTCCGGTGTGACGGCCGGGACGTCGGCGAACGATGCCGGGCGCTCACCGGAGACCGCAGGAGCGAACGACCACATCAGCTCGTCGAACTCGCCATCGGCCATGCCACGGACGATGCGGGCGTTGCCGATCGTGGCCTCGATCTTCGCGCGGTTGCGGATGATGCCGGCATCGCCCATCAGACGTTCGACGTCGGACTCGTCGAACTCCGAGACGATCTCGGGCACGAACCCCTCGAACACCTCGCGGAACCGCGGACGCTTGCGCAGGATCGTGATCCAGGAGAGCCCGGCCTGGAACCCCTCCAGCGCCATCTTCTCGAACAGCGCGCGGTCGCCGTGCAACGGCGTGCCCCACTCCTCGTCATGGTAGCGGCGGTACTCGTCGTCGTCGCCCACCCAGGCGCAGCGGTCGCGGGCGTCGGGGCCCGTGAGAAGAGAGGTCATGCGCTCAGGCTATCCGCGGCGACCGACACCGGATGCCCTCGCGCCTCGCGGCTGCGAACGGCGAACGCTCAGGCGAAGGTGGCGGCGTCGATCACGAACCGGTACCGCACGTCGGAGGCCAGCACGCGCTCGTAGGCGGTGTTGATGTCGGAGGCGGGGATCACCTCGATC
>NZ_LSJW01000195.1:0-334 GCF_001557335.1 Microbacterium sp. CCH5-D1 | reverse complement strand
GGTCATGCCCTGCTCCTCCAGCCCCGCGACCTGGTCGCCGAGGAATCCGGCGTCGAGCCAACGCGGGCTGCCGACCGTGATCCGCGCGCCGTCGAGCTCGCCTTCGATGCCGTGACCTGCCTGCTCGGTCACGCCCTCGGCTGCAGGGGCCTCAGGCGCTGCAGCGGTGATCGCGGCCGCGAGGGGGTGGGTGCTGTGCTGCTCCAACGACGCCGCCCACGCCAGCGCCTGCGCCTCGGTCACGCCGTCGGCGGTGAGCACCGCGGTGACGGCGGGCTCGTTGCGGGTCAGGGTGCCGGTCTTGTCGACCGCGACGTGGCGGATCACGCCGAAC
>NZ_LSJW01000194.1:0-225 GCF_001557335.1 Microbacterium sp. CCH5-D1 | reverse complement strand
GCGTCGATCTGCTCATCAGCACTGACGACGGTCTCGAATGGACCCGCGGCGCAACGCTTGCCGCGGCAGACCTCGCCGCCACCGGCGACGGTCTCTACGCGGCCGCAGAAGAAGGACTACTCCTCAGCACCGACAACGGCGCCACCTTCACCCCCATCGCCGACGCCCCACTGCTCTACACACTCGACGCCAAACCCAATGGCTCGCTCGCAGGAGTCGGAACCG
>NZ_LSJW01000193.1:0-7028 GCF_001557335.1 Microbacterium sp. CCH5-D1 | reverse complement strand
CCCGAGCCCGACAACCTCGGCCGCCTCCGCGACGAGGTCCGAACCGAACTCGGCACCAGCTGAACAGGCCGCTCAGAAGGAAGAGACACATGTCACAGATCGACCCGGGAACCTCAGCCTGGTTGCGGACCAGGAACGACCGCGAGGCGTTTCGGCTGATCCTCGAACACGGTCCCCTGACGCGGAGCCGCCTGGGGGAGCTGTCGGGGATGTCGAAACCGACGGCGACCCAGATGATCGCCCGGCTCGAGCGTGCGCAACTGGTGCTCCCGGTCGGCGAGGTCGCCGGGAGCCGCGGTCCGAGCGCCGTCAGCTGGGGCGTGCGGACCGACAGGGTGGCCGGAGTCGCGGTGAACATGCTCGACGGCAGCATTCAAGCTGTTCTGGTGGATGCGGCGGGGTCGACCTACCCCATCGTCGACCTTCCGGTGCAGGGGGAGGACCGTTCGCCCGAGCGCGACATCTCCCGCGCCATCGATGCCGCGTGCGCTGCGGCCGGCGCGGATCGCAGAACCGTCGAGACGGTCACGGTTGCGGTGCAAGCTGCGGTCAGCCGTGGGCAGGACACACTGTCCCTCACCGACTCGCTGCCGGGCTGGCCGGCTTTCGGTGCGCGGGCGCGGATCGAAGCAGAGCTCGGGGTCTCGGTGACTCTGGAGAACGACGTCAACCTCGCCACGATGGCGGAGCGCTCCGTGGGAGTGGCGCAGGACGTCGACAGTTTCGCCTTCCTCTGGGTCGGTATCGGTCTCGGCGTCGGCGTCGATCTGGCGGGCACGATCCATCGCGGCGCGCACGGGAGCGCAGGAGAGATCGGCTACCTCACGGTGTCCGCCGGAACCGGTGAGCCCGGAGCGGTGACCACCGACCTGCTCGGTTCGCAGATCATCCTCGACCTCCTGGGCGATGGGGAGCGCGACTATCCGGACGGGATCCGCGCTCTTGCCGACCATGACGAGGTGCTGCAGACCGTGGCCGAACGCATCGCCCTCACGATCGAACCGGTCCTCATGGTGCTCGACCCCGCGATGATCGTGCTGGGCGGGCCGACCGGTCTCGCCGGAGGCCGCCGCCTCGCCGAGCTGGTCGCAGCGCAGGCGGCGAACGACGAGAGGCCGGTTCCGGAGGTGCGCGTGAGCGGCACGGGCGAGCGCGCTGTGCTGGTCGGCGCACGTCGACTGCTCGTCGAGCAGATCCGCACCGTCTTGGAAGAACGCATCCCCACGGACTGACGCCCCTCGGCGGCGCACGACCATCAGAACAAGGAGACCAGATGAAGCTCGCCATCGTCGGCGGAGGATCGACATACACCCCGGAGTTGATCGACGGATTCATCCGCCTGCATCGCGAACTGCCCATCGAGGAGCTGGTGCTCGTCGACACGGATCCGACCCGTCTGGAACTCGTCGGCGCCGTGTCTCGACGCATGCTGGCCAAGGGCGGCCATCCCGCTCGGCTTCTCACGACCGATGATCTTGTCGTGGGCGTCACGGATGCGGATGCCGTGCTCATCCAGTTGCGCGTCGGGGGACAGGATGCCAGGGAGCAGGACGAGAGTTGGCCGCATGAGGTCGATTGCATCGGCCAGGAGACGACGGGGCCAGGGGGACTCGCAAAGGCCCTTCGAACCGTCCCCGTCGTGCTCCGTATCGCCGACGTGGTGCGGCAGCACGCCAAGCCGGACGCATGGATCGTGGACTTCACGAATCCGGTCGGCATCGTCACCCGCGCACTCCTGCAGGCGGGGCATCGCGCGGTCGGTCTCTGCAACGTCGCGATCGGCTTCCAGCGGAGGTTCGCCGCGGAGGCGGAAGTGGAACCCGATCGAGTGGCACTCGCGCACGTGGGCCTCAACCACCTCACGTGGGAGCGCGGGGTCTTCATCGATGGGATCGACAGGCTCCCGCAGGCGATCGAGGACAACGTCGGCGACCTGGCGGACACGGTCGAACTCGCGCCGGCCCTGCTCGCTCAGCTCGGAGTGATTCCGTCTTACTACCTGCGCTACTACTACGCGCACGACGAGGTGCTGCACGAACAGCGCCACAACGCGACCAGGGCCGCCGAGGTGCGCGCGATCGAGAACGAGCTCCTCGGCCTGTATGCGGATCCACGCGTCGACACCAAGCCGGAGATCCTGGAGAAGCGTGGGGGAGCGTTTTACTCCGAGGCGGCCATCGAGCTCCTGATCGCGATTCGCGGCGGCACGGACCAGCCGCGCGTGGTCAACCTGCGCAACGACGGTGTGCTGCCGTTCCTCCCTGATGACCACGTGATCGAAGTGCCGGCGCGCCACATCGACGACCGGTTCGTGGCTGAGCCGGTCGCGGCCCTCCCCGACGACATCAGCGGTCTGATCAGTGCGGTGGCAGGATACGAGCGCCTGGCGCTGGAGGCCGCCGTCGAAGGCGGACGAGACCGCGTGCTCCGGGCGATGCGCGCCCATCCGCTCGTGCTGCAGCACGAACGTGCAGAGAAGCTGACCGACCTCCTGCTGGCGGCCAACGGGCGCTTCCTGGAGTGGGCGTGACGGTGCAGGGGAGAGCTGCACTGGTCCTCGCCGTCGATGGAGGCGGTTCGAAGACCGACGTCGTGCTCCTCGACGTCACCGGTGATGTCCTCGCGTGGGAGCGCGGCCCCGGCTCGAGCCCGCAGATCGATGGTCTGGAGCAGTCCGTGCATGTCATCGACGATCTCGTACGACGTGCGCTCGGCAGCCATGCCCCCGGTGAGCTCGCGTCCGTGGGACTGTACCTGTCCGGGCTGGATCTCGCCGAGGAGATCGCAACGTTCCACGAGGCCCTCTCGCCGCTTGCCTGGGCTGAGGCTGCCGTCGTGGAGAACGACCTGCATGCACTTCTTCGCGCGGGCACCGACGCCGAGGATGCGATCGCCGTCATCTGCGGAACCGGGATGAATGCGATCGGCGTCCGCTCCGACGGCTCCACCGTGCGTTTCCCCGCGCTGGGGCCGCTTTCAGGGGACTGGGGCGGGGGCGCGGAGCTCGGAGACTCCGTCGTCTGGCATGCCGCCCGTGCAGAGGACGGACGTGGACCGCAGACCGCCCTCGTGCCTCTTCTCCTGCGGGCCAGCGGAGCGCCGACGGTCGCCTCTTTCGTCGAGGACGTGCACCTGGGTCGCCGTGCGGATCAGGGATTCGCGGCATTGGCTCCGTTGCTGTTCGAAGCCGCGACCGCCGGCGATGACGTGGCTCGAGCAGTCGTGCGACGCCAGGCCGAGGAGGTCGTCGCTTTCGTGCGAGCGTGTGTGGCCCGGCTCGACTTGAGAGACGTCGAGGTGCCGGTGGTCTTCGGCGGCGGCGTTGCCAGAGGGCGCGATCCCTTCCTGCTCGAGACCATCCGCGCAGGTCTGGCGGAACACGCACCGGCGGCACGCCTGGAGATCGTGGACGCTCCGCCGGTGCTGGGCGCGGCTCTTCTGGTGCTGGCCGCCGCCGGGGTGGAGCAGGCGGCGCTGGACCGAGCTCGAGGGCACCTCAGCACGGATCGGCGTCTCACACAGATGGCCTTCGCCGCGGGTTGAGCACTGCTCGGTCGGCCTGCAGCGATGAGAAGCAGCAACGAGAAGGGGCGCCGCGACCTGAGTCGCGGCGCCCCTTTCGTGCAGACGATCAGCCGAGTGTGACGGCTGCCTGGATCAGCGCAGCCTGCTCTGCCGCGTGGACCTTCGAGGATCCCGTCGCCGGCGAGGCCGAAGCCGGGCGCGAGACCGGACGGAACGAACGGTCTCCCGGCACGTCGGCGAAAGCGAGCGCGAGGAAGGGCCATGCGCCCTGGTTCTCCGGCTCCTCCTGCACCCACACCAGCTCGGCGTTCGGGTAGGAATCGGTGATGGCCTTGAGGCCGTCGATCGGAGTCGGGTACAGCTGCTCGAGCCGGACCAGCGCCACCGCGGGGTTCGGGTTCTTCTCGAGCTCGGCCCGCAGGTCCCAGTGCACCTTGCCCGAGTGCACCAGCACGCGCTTGACGGCGGCGCGGTCGAGACCGCGGTCGTCGTCGAGCACAGGTTCGAACCGGCCCTGGGTGAAGGCCTCGACCGGGCTGGTCGCTCCACGCAGACGCAGCATGGCCTTCGGGGTGAACACGATCAACGGCTTGCGCGGACGGGCATAGGCCTGGCGGCGCAGCAGGTGGAAGTACGAGGCCGGAGTCGACGGGCGCGAAACGATCATGTTGTCCTGCGCGCACATCTGCAGGAACCGCTCGATGCGCGCAGAGGAGTGATCCGGTCCCTGACCCTCGTAGCCGTGGGGGAGGAGCAGGGTCACACTGGACTGCTGCCCCCACTTCTGCTCGGCCGCCGAGATGTACTCGTCGATGACGGACTGAGCGCCGTTGACGAAGTCGCCGAACTGCGCCTCCCAGAGCACGAGCGCCTCGGGGGCTTCGACCGAGTAGCCGTACTCGAAGCCGAGAGCCGCGTACTCGCTCAGCAGCGAATCGTAGACGAAGAAGCGTCCCTGGGCGTCGGAGAGGTTCGACAGGGGCAGCCATTCCTGACCGTTCGCGCGGTCGTGCAGGGTCGCGTGCCGCTGCACGAACGTGCCGCGCCGCGCATCCTGCCCGGCCAGACGAACCGGGGTGCCCTCCACGAGGAGCGAGCCGAAGGCGAGCAGCTCGCCGAAGCCCCAGTCGATGGCGCCGTTGCGGCTCATGTCGAGGCGCTTCTCGAGCAGCTGCTGGATCTTCGGGTGCACCGTGAAGCCCTCTGGCTTGTTCACGAAGGCATCGCCGATCATCTGGATGACCTCGCTCGGCACGCCGGTGACCTCCGGTGCGCCGACCTGGTCCTCGACGGGCGGCGTCTCCGGCGCGACGGGGAGGGCACCGGTCTCGGCCGCGTGCGTCTCGGCGAAGGCGATCTCCAGTCGGTTCTGGAAGTCGGCCTTGGCCTCGTCGTACTCCTGTTCGGTGATGTCACCTCGGCCGACGAGCGACTCGGTGTACAGCCGCCGGACGGAGCGCTTCGCCTGGATGAGGTCGGTCATCAGCGGCTGCGTCATCGAGGGGTCGTCTCCCTCGTTGTGGCCGCGTCGGCGGTAGCAGACCAGGTCGATCACGACATCGCGGTGGAAGCGCTCGCGGTACTCGAAGGCGAGCTGCGCGACGTGGATGACCGCCTCCGGGTCGTCGCCGTTCACGTGGAAGACCGGGGCCTGGATGGTCTTGGCCACGTCGGTCGAGTAGATCGAGGTGCGGCCGTCGTTCGGGGTGGTGGTGAAACCGACCTGGTTGTTCACCACCACGTGGATCGTGCCACCCGTGCGGTAGCCGCGCAGCTGCGACATCTGCAGGGTCTCGACCACGACACCCTGCCCGGCGAACGCGGCGTCGCCGTGCACGAGGATGGGCAGCCACGCGAACGTGCCGATGGGCTTGCGGTCCTGCTTGGCGCGGACGATGCCCTCCAGCACGCCGTCGACCGTCTCGAGGTGCGAGGGGTTGGCGGCGAGGTAGACGGGGAGCTCCGACTTGTCATCGGCGACGAAGGTGCCCTCGGTCCCGAGGTGGTACTTCACGTCACCGGATCCGCGCTGGTTGCCCGGCGTCTGCGTGCCCTCGAACTCACGGAAGACCTGACCATAGGTCTTTCCGGCGATGTTGGTGAGCACGTTCAGGCGGCCGCGGTGGGCCATGCCGATCGCAGCCCCTTCGAGGCCTGCCGTGGCCGCTCCCTGCAGGATCTCGTCGAGCAGTGGGATCAGCGACTCGCCGCCCTCGAGGGAGAAGCGCTTCTGGCCGACGAACTTGGTCTGCAGGAAGGTCTCGAACGCCTCGGCCTCGTTGAGCTTGCGGAGGACCCGCAGCTGCTCGTCGTGGCCGGGCTTCTGGTACTTGACCTCGACCTTCTCCTGGAACCAGCGGCGCTGCTCCGGGTCCTGGATGTGCATGTACTCGATGCCCAGCGTGCGGCAGTACGAGTCGCGCAGCACGCCGAGGATGTCGCGGAGCTTCGCGATGCGTCGTCCGCCGAAACCGCCGGTGACGAACTCGCGGTCGAGGTCCCAGAAGGTGAGGCCGTGGCTCTCGATCTCCAGGTCCGGGTGCGAACGCTGCACGTACTCGAGCGGGTCGATGTCGGCCATCAGGTGACCGCGCACACGGAACGAGTTGATGAGCTCCTGTACGCGGGACTGCTTGTCGACGCGCTCGGCGAGATCGACCGCGATGTCGGGGTTCCACCGGATCGGTGCGTAGGGGATTCGGAGCGCCGCGAAGATGTCGTCGTAGAAGCCGCGCTGGCCGATGAGCAGCTCGTGCACCTTCTTCAGGAACTCGCCGGAGCCGGCTCCCTGGATGACACGGTGGTCGTAGGTGCTCGTGAGCGTGATCGTCTTGCCGATCGCCAGCTCGTTGAGCGTCTTCTCGCTCGCGCCCTGGAACTCGGCCGGGTACTCGAGGGCGCCGGCGCCGATGATGCAGCCCTGGCCCTTCATGAGACGCGGCACCGAGTGCACGGTTCCGATTCCGCCGGGGTTGGTGAGCGACACCGTGGTGCCCTGGAAGTCGGCGGCGGTCAGCTTGTTGCCTCGTGCACGCGTGACCAGGTCTTCGTACGCGGAGAGGTACTCGGTGAAGGTCAGGGTGTCGGCGCGCTTGATGCTGGGCACCATGAGGGCGCGCGTGCCGTCGGGCTTGGGCAGGTCGATCGCGATGCCCAGGTTGACGTGCGCCGGTGCGACCACCGAGGGCTTGCCGTCGACCTCTGCGTAGAACACGTTCTGGCTGCGGAACTCGTCGAGGGTGCGGATGAGCGCCCAGCCGATGAGGTGCGTGAAGCTGACCTTGCCGCCGCGGGTGCGAGCCATGTGGTTGTTGATGACGATGCGGTTGTCGATCATCAGCTTCGCGGGCACGGTGCGCACGCTCGTGGCGGTCGGCACGGTGAGCGACTCGTCCATGTTCGCCGCGAGGGTCTTCGGCAGACCGCGCAGCGGTGTGACCTTGTCCTCTTCGGCGGGAGCGGGAGCCTCCTTGGACTCCGACTTCGCGGCGGGCTTCGGGGCC
>NZ_LSJW01000192.1:0-53104 GCF_001557335.1 Microbacterium sp. CCH5-D1 | reverse complement strand
GCCCAGGACGCCACAGCCCTCCACTCGCAGGCGACGCAGACTCAGGCACGGTCTCAGACGAAGCCGACTCCAGCGACGGCACCGCGCGCAACGCAGCCCCAGACGACGGCACCCCAGACCGCGGTGCCCCAGACCGCGGCGCCCCAGCCAACGCAGTCCCAGCCAACACAGCCCCAGACCACGGACCCCCAGCTCCAGGCAGCACAGGGCCCCCGTTCCTGGGATCCTCGCCTGCGCCCCCGACACATGGCTCCTCGCGCGGCGTCGACTCCTCAGACCCGGGTCCGCCGCGAGAAGCGCACGTGGGCGAAGTCCAAGGCACTCGGCGCCACCCTGGCGATCGGGGTCCTGATCACCGGAGCCGCGCTTCCTGCATTGAACCCCACCAGCGGCCCCGCGGCTGCTGCCAGCGCCCCCGTCTCGACTCTTGCCGACGGAATGTCCCAGTCCTACACATCGAAGAACGAGATCCGGGCGGAGATCGCCCCGCGCGGCAACTTCTCGGCGACGACGCCCGAGGAGATCAAGGAGACGCGCTCCCGTGCCGCGGCCGCCGCGATCGCCGCAGGCATGCCGCTGGGAAGCGCGCTGGACATCCCCCTCGCCGGACGCATCGTGATGCCGATGGCCGACGGAACATACTCCTTCACCGACGGGTTCGGCGCCTCACGACCGGGTCGATCGCACCTCGGACAGGACTTCGCCGCGCCGGTCGGCACTCCGATCAACGCCGCCATGAAGGGCTGCGTCTCCCGATCGACGGAGAGCTACCAGGGCTACGGCGTGACGATCCAGATCGAGAGCATCGTCGACGGACAGGCCGTGAGCACCGTCTACTCGCATATGACCTACGGAAGCCGGGCTGTCGAGGTCGGCGACTGCGTCGACGAAGGCCAGTACATCGGAGACGTCGGATCGACCGGCTACGTCTTCGGGTCGTGCCTGCACTTCGAGGTCCACATCAACACCGTCGCCGTGGATCCCCTGCCCTGGCTCAAGAAGAACGTGAGCTGACCCGCAGCGTCCACCCCCCTCCGGCCACGGCGATCCCCCTAGGCTGGATGGATGACTCCGCTGGTGATCCGCGACGCCCGCGCCGAAGATGCCGACAGCATCGCCGGCGTGCACGTCCGCTCCTGGCAGGCGGCCTACCGTGGACTCATCGATCAGTCCGTCCTCGACGGACTGTCCGTCGAGGAGCGAGCCGAGGGTTGGCGGCGCATCATCGCGGAGCCGCTGCCCACGGGCCTCGGCACCCTCGTCGCCGTGCGGGGCGACCGCCTGGTCGGCTGGGCATCGCTGGGCTCCGGCCGCGACCCCGACGGGCTCGCCGACGGCGAGGTCTACGGCATCTACGCAGACCCCGCCGCCTGGTCGACGGGTGCGGGCCACGCCCTGCTCGAGGCGGCGGAGCAGCGGATCGCCGAGGCCGGGTACGCACGCGCGTACCTGTGGGTGCTCGATGGGAACGATCGCGCGGATGCGTTCTACGCACGCCACGGCTGGGACGAGGACGGCGCGGTCAAGATCGAGGAGCGCCCCCAGCTCACCCTGCGTGAGCACCGTCGTGTGAAGCAGCTCGCCCCCTGAGCGCCCGGGGCCCCTCGCCGGCCCCTTCAGTCGAGCGCACTCATCACGTGCTTGATGCGCGTGTAGTCGTCGAAGCCGTACTGCGAGAGGTCCTTGCCGTAGCCGGAGTGCTTGAATCCGCCGTGGGGCATGTCCGACACGAACGGGATGTGCGTGTTGATCCATACGCACCCGAAGTCGAGGTCGCGCGAGAAGCGCATCGCTCGAGCATGATCGGTGGTCCACACCGAGGCGGCGAGCGCATAGGGCACGTCGTTGGCCATCCCCAGGGCCTCGGCGTCTTCGGTGAACGACTGCACCGTGAGAACGGGTCCGAAGATCTCACCCTGCACGACCTCGTCGTCCTGATGCACACCGGAGATGATGGTGGGCTCCCAGAAGTAGCCGCGATCTCCCCGGCGGCGTCCACCGGTCTCGATCGTCGCGTGCGCGGGGAGGCGGTCGATGAAGCCCTGCACCTGTGCGAGCTGGGCCGCGCTGCTCAGCGGCCCGTAGAGCACACCCTCCTCGCGCGGCCCCCCGGTGCGGGCGTGCGTCTGCGCCCTCGCGACCAGCGCGGCGACCAGTTCATCGTGGAGTGAGGCGTGCACCAGCACCCTGGTGGCGGCGGTGCAGTCCTGTCCGCCGTTGAAGAAGGCGCCGGTGGTGATGCCCTCGACGGCCTTCTCGATCGAGGCGTCGGCGAACACGATCGCCGGAGCCTTGCCGCCGAGTTCGAGATGCACCCGCTTGACGTCGTTCGCCGCCGAGCGTGCGACGGCCATGCCCGCCCGCACCGAACCCGTGATCGCGACCATCTGCGGCGTGGGGTGCTCCACCAGGGCGACACCGGTGTCGCGGTCGCCGAGCACCACGTTGAGGGTGCCCACCGGCGTGTGCAGCGCGACGATCTCGGCGAGAAGCAGCGTCGTGAGCGGTGTCGACTCGGCGGGCTTCAGCACGACCGTGTTGCCGGCGGCGAGCGCGGGCGCGATCTTCCACACCGCCATGTTCAGCGGGTAGTTCCACGGGGTCACCTGGCCGATCACACCGACCGGCTCGCGACGCACGAACGAGGTGTGTCCGGCGAGGTACTCCCCCGCGGCCCTGCCCTCGAGGCTGCGGGCGGCACCCGCGAAGAAGCGCAGCTGGTCGATCGACTGCATGATCTCGTCCGAGACCAGGCTCGCGCGCGGCTTGCCGGTGTCCTGCGACTCGAGGTCGGCGAACTCGTCTGCGCGCGACTCCATCTCGTCGGCGATGCGGAAGAGCGCCAGCTGCCGCTCCCCTGGCGTGGTGTCGCGCCAGATCGGGAAGGCCGCAGCCGCAGCTGCGTAGGCGGCATCGACGTCGGTGACGTCCGACACCGGGAGCTCGCCGTACGCGTCTTCCGTGACAGGATCCAGAAGCGGCATCCGACCGGCGCCGTGTGCGGGCACGTACTGTCCGCCGATGAAGTTCTGCAACGGCGCTGAATCCTTCAGAAGATGAGTCGACATGGGGTCATGGTATCGACTTCCCTGCGGAATCTGAAGATACCTCCCGTAGATTCGACTGAATCAGTTGCGGGATCACACATCGACTGACAATATCGACACATGAGCACGAAGCCGTCCCAGCCTGCCCTTGATGACATCTCGAAGCGCATCGTCGAACTGCTGCAGGAGGACGGCCGCCGCCCCTACGCCGAGATCGCGCGGGAGGTCGGGCTGAGCGAAGCCGCCGCTCGTCAGCGCGTGCAGCGGATGACCGAGGCGGGCATCATCCAGATCGTGGCGGTCACCGATCCGATGCAGCTCGGCTTCCACCGCATGTCGATGATCGGCATCCGGGTCTCCGGCAACCCGCGCGAGATCGCGCAGGAGCTCACAACGATCCCTGAGCTGGCCTACGTGGTCGTGACGCTCGGCACCTTCGACATCCTCGTCGAGGCGGTGTGCGAGAACGACGAGCACCTCATCGAACTCATCGCCACCCGCATCCGCACGATCCCCGGCATCACGCACACCGAGAGCCTGCTCTACGCCGGCCTGTACAAGGACCTCTACAACTGGGGCACGCGCTGACGCGAGCCTCCGAGGAACGGAGAGAACGATGGGCACCACCGTCTTCGAACGCCAACGACCTTCAGCGAGCGTCATCGACGCCTCGCTCCGGGACACCGCCCTGCGGGTGTTCTGGCTCGACGACGTCGAGCGGCCGACGCACCCGCCGTTGAACGGCACTGTCCGTGCCGACCTCGCCATCGTCGGCGGAGGGTACGCCGGACTGTGGACCGCGGTGCGCGCCAAGGAACGCGACCCCGAACGTCGTGTCGTCCTGCTCGAAGCCTCGCGCATCGTCTGGGCCGCCTCCGGGCGCAACGGCGGATTCTGCGAGTCGAGCCTCACCCACGGCCATGAGAACGGCGTCAACCGATGGCCGGAGGAGATCGATCGGCTCGAGGAGCTGGGCCACGCGAACCTCGATGGGATCGGTGAGACGGTCGAGCGGTACGGCATGGATGCGGAGTTCGAGCGCACGGGTCAGCTGGCGGTCGCCGTCGAGCCGCACCAGGTGGACTGGTATCGCGAAGAACCCGGCTTCCTCGACCGCGAAGCCGTGCAGGCCGAGGTGCACTCGGAGACCTTCCTCGCCGGAGACTGGGATCGCGACGGCTGCGCCATGGTGCACCCCGCCAAGCTCGGCGTCGAGCTGGCACGCGTGGCCGCCGACCTCGGCGTCGAGATCCACGAGCACAGCATCGTCCGCGCGATCGAGGGCGACGGGTCCGGTCCGATCACCCTGGTCACTCCGGACGGCCGTGTGGTCGCGGACGCCGTCGCCCTCGGCACCAACGTCTTCCCCTCGCTCCTCAAGCGCAACCGGCTGATGACCGTTCCGGTGTACGACTACGTGCTGATGACCGAGCCGCTCTCGACCGCGCAGCTGGCATCCATCGGATGGTCGAATCGTCAGGGTCTGGCCGACAGCGCCAACCAATTCCACTACTACCGGCTCACCGGGGACAACCGCATCCTGTTCGGCGGCTACGACGCCATCTACCACTTCGGCGGCAAGGTGCGTGCGGAGTACGAGGACCGCATCGAGAGCCACCGCAAGCTCGCCTCCCACTTCTTCACGACCTTCCCGCAGTTGGAGGGTCTCCGATTCACGCACCGCTGGGCGGGAGCCATCGACTCGTCGAGCCGCTTCTGCGCGTTCTTCGGCACTGCCCGCAAGGGACGCGTGGCGTACGCTACCGGCTTCACGGGCCTGGGGGTCGGCGCGGCGCGTTTCGCCGCCGACGTCATGCTCGACAAGCTGTCCGGGGAGCAGACGGAGCGCACGGAGCTTCGGATGGTACGTGAGAAGCCCATCCCGTTCCCGCCGGAGCCCGCGGCGTCGATCGGCGTCAATCTCGTGCGCGCCGCCATGAACCAGGCCGACCACAACCAGGGCAGGCGCAACCTGTTCCTCAAGGCGCTCGACGCCGTCGGCATGGGCTTCGACTCGTGAACGGTCTCGCCGCGGGGAGTGCGGTGGATGTCGGGGCCCTGCCCCTCGCGCATGAGCCGCTGCCCTCCGACGACGTGCTCTCCGGCACGCCGACGACCGCGATCCGCGAGCTGGCGACGCTGGGCGGCATCGAGATCGGCGTCTGGGAGATGACACCAGGCACCGCGACCGACACCGAGGCCGATGAGGTGTTCGTGGTGCTGTCGGGTCACGCCACGATCGCGTTCGCCTCGTCCGGGCTGCCCGATCTGGAGGTCGGACCCGGCTCCGTCGTGCGTCTCGCCGAGGGAATGCGCACGACCTGGACCGTCACCGAGACCCTCCGCAAGATCTACGTCGCCTGAGTCCGCACCGCGGGCGCTCTCGAATCAGGTCGCGCGCAGCAGCGGACGCACGGACGCGTAGGCATCGGCGACGTCGCGCGTCGGCACGTCGTAGACCCGGGCGATGCCCACGGCACCCCGATGGCGCGGCCACCCGGGGTCACCTCCGGCGATGAACGCGACGGCCGCTCCGTGCACCTCGTCGGCCAGCTCCTGCGGAGGGTTCGGTCCGGCGAGTGGCTCCATGGCGGGGCCGTCGAGGCAGTCGAAGAAGAACGGCACGTCGAGGCAGTGCTCGGCGAAGCCGAAGTGCCCTGATGGCCAGGAGAACCGGTACAGCCAGGTGGGTGCCGAGCCGCGGTCGGCGAGCACGTTCAGCAGCGCCGTCCGGAACATCCGGTCGGTCAGCAGACGCCCGCCCAGGCGCGCTTTGCCGAGGCCTGCGATGTCGGCGTTCGCGGCGAGGTATTCCCTCCGTACGGCTTTCGGCAGTCCCA
Organism: Microbacterium sp. CCH5-D1; assembly: GCF_001557335.1. Lineage (NCBI taxonomy): Bacteria > Bacillati > Actinomycetota > Actinomycetes > Micrococcales > Microbacteriaceae > Microbacterium > Microbacterium sp. CCH5-D1. Next base: position 47,217 of record NZ_LSJW01000192.1, on the reverse strand, counting down.
GCTTGTTCAGCAGGAGCGACCTCGGCACCCAGCGCAGCTTCTTCTCGGCCCCGGAGAGGACCATCGTGAACTCGTCGTCCGTCGCCCCGAGGACGAGCGGCTTGTCCGCGCCGACGCCGGCCCGCAGAGCCTCGCGCGTGGAGCGCGGCAGCAGATCACCGTCGACCGTCGGCCCGAGTGGGAGCCCCTCGTCGATCACGCTGCCCAGGGACGAGGGACCGAGCTCCGTGGCCTTCTTCTGCAGTTCGAGGATGCGTTCTTCGCGCAGCGACGAGAACCCAGCCACGGTCGGCTCGACCCCCGCCGCCGCGGCGAGCGCACGCCCGAAGGCCTCCGACCGGGTGGCACTCACATCGGCGAGCGCGCCCGAGATCGCGTAGACGCCGTGGAACAGGTGTTGCGCCTGCTCCATGCCGAGCAGGGTGAGCACCGCACCGCCGCCCGCGGACTGTCCGGCGATCGTGACACGCGACGGATCCCCGCCGAACTCCGCGATGTTCTGCTGCACCCATTCGAGGGCGAGCAGCCAGTCGCGCACACCACGGTTCGAGGGCGCATCCTCGATCCAGCCGAAGCCGTCGAAGCCCAGCCGGTAGGAGAGCGAGACCGTGACGACACCGTCGCGGTTGAAGTTGCGGCCGTCGTACCAGGGGCTGGCTGGCGAGCCCGCGAAGTAGCCGCCGCCGTGGATCCACACGAGTACCGGGAGCCCGTCCCCCTGCCCCGCGCGGCTCGGGTTCGGGGTGAACACGTTCACGTTGAGCGTGGCGTCACCCTCGATGCTCGGCTCGGGGATGAGCGTGACGCCGGGGTCTCCGCGCTGCGCGGTCGCCGCGAACTCGAGCGCATCGCGCACGCCCTCCCACGGTGCCTTCGGCACGGGCGCCTGGAAGCGCAGCGCACCGATGGGTGCTTCGGCGAACGGGATTCCGAGGAAAGCCGCCGATCGGGGATTGCCCCGCCCTCCCGTGGTCGGACGCCAGCGGCCACGCACTCGTCCCGCGGCCGTGGCCACCTCGACGAAGTCGGCGGTCGTCTCGGAATCGGTATCGGTCATGACAGTATTCTCCCGGTCGTTCCCGGTCATCAGCGCACTCCCTTGATCGGCGCGGTCGCCACGGCGGCGAGGATCACGAACACGATCGCGAAGACGAACAGCATCGCGTAGCCTCCGAGCGCCGTGATGATGACACCGCCGATCGCGGGGCTCAGGGCCTGCGGCACGTTGGTCGCCACGTTCAGGATGCCGAGGTCCTTCCCCGCGGAGACGCCCTCGTTCGGTAGCACCTCGGTCATGAGCGCTGCATCCACCGACATATAGAGCCCGAAGCCGACCCCGTTGATGATGCTCATCAGGATCATGCCGGTCATGTTCGGCTGCAGGAGCGGCATCGCCAGCCCTGCCACCATCACGACGGATGCGGCGTAGATGAAGACCTTGCGGCGACCGACCCTGTCGCTCCACCACCCGGAGAGACCGATGGCGACCAGGGTCGGGATGAAGGCCACGAGGGTGAGCGTGACGACGGCACCCTGGGCCTCCGCCAGGGGCAGCCCGATGTAGTCGGTGAGCATGTAGAGCTGGTACGAGCTGACGACGAAGTAGCCGAGGATCAGCAGGAACCGCGCCCCGAACGCCCAGGCGAAGTCGGGGTGGCGGCGCGGATCGATCCAGAAGCCCCGGAAGAAGGCGCCCCATCGGAACGGGTCCACCGCGGCGTGCTTCGACGACCAGTCGCGGTTCACCACGGCGAACAGCAGCGCCGCCACGATCACGGCACCGCCGAACGCCGCGTAGCCGATGCCGATCTGCGCGGCGAACGCCCCGGCGAGCATGATGCCCACCGTCATGCCGACCTGCGTGCCGATACCGATCATCGCGCTCGCGCCGCCGCGCTTAGCCCGCGGGAACCTGTCGGCGGTGATGGCCGTCAGCGGAGCCTGGAAGAAGTTCAGCGCCACCTGGATGATGACCCAGAACACCGTGATCCAGAGGATGTCGGTCAACGAGCCCATGCCGAACAGGAAGATGCCGCCGATGATCGCGCCGAGCACCATCCACGGCACCCGGCGTCCGAACCGCGAGCGCGTGCGATCGCTCAACGCCCCGACGATCGGCTGCGCGAATAGCGTGAAGACGAAGGAGATCGTGGTCACGACGGCGAGGTTGCCGACCTTGTTCGCCTCGTCGATCATCAGCACCTGGCTGGGCAGCAGGATCGCGATGAGTCCGCCGTAGGTGGCGAACAGGGTCAGCGAGGCGATCAGCAGGCTGGGCAGCAGCCGCCGATTCGCGGGCGGACTCGCCGCCGGTTCCCCCGCGGCGGGCGGAACGGCGCGGATGGTGCCGGTCGGGGCGATTTCAGCGGCGGGGTCGAGCGGGGACACGGACATGTCGGCTCCTCGTTGAGCGTGATCGGGTCGTTGAGCGTGATCAGGTCAATACCAAACGGTGTTTGGTATTCGTCGGACATGCTGACAGATCGTCGACTGTCCGCGCAAGCGTTTCACGAACGTTGTTTGGTTTTTGTGATCCGAGCGTGACGGTTACCCTGGAGCGATGGCTACACGGGGGGCATACGCGAAGGGCGTCGCCAAGCGCGAGGAGATCCTCGAGGCCGCACTCGCCGTCGTGGCCGAGCACGGCTACCGCAAGGCGTCGGTCCGGGAGATCGCGGACGCCGCCGGACTCAGCCCGGCGGGCCTGCTGCACTACTTCGGCAGCAAGGAGGAGCTGTTCGTCGCGATCCTCCGCGCCAGAGACGACCGCGACGAGCAGCAGTACGCCGGCGAAGACGCCTCGGCCGCGTTCCTCGCGGTCATCCGTCACAACGCATCCGTCCCCGGTCTCGTGCAGCTCTACGCGCAGTTGGCCGCCGAAGCCGGGGATCCTGCCCACCCCGCCCACGCCTACTTCCGCGAGCGCACCGAGCGCATCGAGACCTTCACCCGCGCTCAGCTCATCATCGACCAGGAACAGGGGCGGATCCGCGCCGACCTCGACCCGGCATGGGTCGTCCGCACCCTGCATGCCTTGGCCGATGGACTGCAGGCTGCGTGGATGCTCGATCCCTCGCTCGACATGGCCGCCGAGATCGAGCAGTTCCTCGTGCTGCTCCGCCCCTCCTGACGGAGCGGTTCCGGCGACTCCGGCGGAGTGCGGTTCAGCGAAGCGATGTCACCTCGGCGTGCGGCATCCGCGTCTTCATGATCCTGACGGCCTCGGGGTTGTCGTCGACCAGCACGGCGTCGCGTCCGAGGGCCGAGGCCACCGCTCCCGTCGTCCCACTGCCCGCGAAGAGGTCGAGCACACGGTCGCCAGGACGACTCGACGCCGTGACGATGCGCCGCAGGATCCCCTCGGGCTTCTGCGTGGGATAGCCGGTCTTCTCCCGACCGGTGGTGGGCACGATCGTGTGCCACCACACGTCGGTCGGCAGTTTGCCGCGCGCCGCCTTCTCGGCGGTGACGAGCCCAGGCGCCATGTACGGCTCGCGGTCGACCTCGTCGGAGTTGAACACGTACCCTCGAGGGTTCTTCACGTACACCAGGATCGTGTCGTGCTTGGTGGGCCAGCGGCTGCGCGACTTGGCGCCGTAGTCGTACGCCCAGATCAGCTCGTTGAGGAAGCAGTCCCGCCCGAACACCGCGTCGAGCATGACCTTCGCGTAGTGCGCCTCCCTGTAGTCGAGGTGCAGGTACAGCGTGCCGTCGTCGGCGAGCAACCGCCAGGCCTCTTCGAGCCGTGGCATCAGGAACGAGCCGTAGTCGTCGAAGCGGTCGTCATAGGCGCGCAGCATCCCGCGAACCCGCTCGTAGGCGTGGCCGTGGAAGCCGTGCCGCACCTCGGTGTCAGCGGCCGGCGCGGTCTCTCCCGGCTCCGGTGAAGAACTCCGCAGATCCGTGCCGGTCACTCCCCCGAGGTCGCGGATCCCCGGGACCGGTTCCGTGGCCGGCACCGATTCTTGAGGAGTTGCCAACGTCCGCCGTGCGGTCACCACCTGACGCTCCTGCGTGCGGCCGGTGTTGAACGGCGGGTCCAGGTACACGAGCGTGAACGAACCGGAAGGCAGGGTCGCGGCGACGGCGAGGTTGTCGCCCTCGACGATCGTCACCGCACCCGGTACGACCGGCTCTGGCACGATCGGCTGGGGCACGACCGGGTGGGGCACGACCGGCTGCGGCACGGACACGGTGTCTGACACGACGTCAGGGGTGTCCGCCGCAGGGGGGAGGTGAGTGTCCGGCGCCGTCACGGCACCCGATGCAGCCAGGCCTCGGTGGCGAACTTCGATTCGACGAGCGCCTCGGCGGCGGCGTACTCGTCGGCCGAGATCGACCCGGTCTCGGCGTCGGTCAGCGAGCGGAAGGTGTCCTTGAACCGTTCGATGATCTCCGCGCGCTCGAGGCCGGTCTGGCTGCGCAGCGGGTCGACGCGCTTGGCGGCAGAGGCGGTTCCCTTGTCGCTGAGCTTCTCGCGTCCGATGCGCAGCACCTCGGTCATCACCTGACCGTCGATGTCGTACGACAGGGTCGCATGGTGGAGCACTCCGCCGTTCGCCAACCGCTTCTGGGCGGCGCCGCCGATCTTGCCGGTCGGGCTCGCGATGTCGTTGAGCGGCTGGTAGACGGCATCGATGCCGAGCGAACGCAGCGCCTGCAGCACCCAGTCGTCGAGGAAGGCGTAGGAGTCGGCGAAGGTCATCCCCGCCACGAGTGAAGCCGGCACATACAGCGAGTAGGTGATGATCTGCCCCGCGGCCATGAGCATCGCCCCACCGCCCGAGATACGACGGACGACGTCGAATCCGTGCTTCGCAGCTCCCTCGGGGTCGACCTCGTTGCGGTACGACTGGAACGATCCGATCACCACGGCCGACTGGTCCCACTCCCAGATGCGCAGGGTGGGACGGCGACGCCCCTCGCCGACGCGGGAGGTGAGCACCTCGTCGAGCGCGAGGTTCATGCGTGGCGACGCAGCCTTCTCGTGCACGATCTCCCAGTCGAAGTCGCGCCACCCAGGGGCGGTCACGAGTGCGCGACGCACCGCGGTTCCGACGGCCTCCGGTGTGAACCCGAGCAGCTGGGCCCCGTCGGGCAGCGCGGCGCGGACGGCTGCGGCGATCGCCGTCGCGTCCGATTCCACGGGCAGTCCGTCGACGGCGGCGTTGATGTCGTCCAGCGCCGAGTCGGGCTCGAGGAAGAAGTCGCCGGCGAGCCGGAAGCGGGAGATCCGGTCGTCCTCGATCTCGAGGTCGACGACGACGAGCTTTCCACCTGGGACCTTGTATTCACCGTGCACGGTTCCAGCTTAAGGCGCGCGGCCCCTGTTACGGCGGGTCAGCCTCCGAGCACGACGACGCGCTCACCCGCGCGGATCGGGGTCGAGTATCGATTCCCGGCGGGCGGCAGCGGGCACACGAACTGGTCGGAGAATGCGCACGGCGGCAGATAGGCGCGGTTGAAGTCGATCACGGCAGTGCCGTCCACGGCCGGTTCGTCGACCGGAAGGAACCGGAAGCGGTAGGTCTCGAGGCCGTTCGTCCCGTCTGCGAACACCGCGCTCAGCCCGCCCTGAGCACCTCGGGTCACGGTGAGCGTCTGCGGCGCGCCCGCCAGCTCGAAGCGCAGCCGACCGGCGACGGGCGTCTCCCGCGCATCGCCGTCGACCGACGTGATCACGATCTGCTCGTCGGGTGTCTCCTCGAAGACAGCCGGCAGACGCCAGCGCTCGTCGGGGGCATAGGCATCGATCGCAGTGAACCACTCGCGCTGCGGACGAGCCGGATTCAGCACACGCAGCGCTATCGTGCCGTGGCGCTCGAACACGCGCAGCTCGCGGCGCCCGAGCCGGATGCTCTGCGTGCCCCGCAGCGTGACGGTGGATCCCGCCTGGCCCAGCTCGCTGCCGCGGATGCCGCCGTCGCCGGTGAGCGCCCAGAGCCCGGGGATGCCGTCCACGGCCGCGGCCTCCGTGATGAGCCAGTTCGTCGACTCGAGTGCCGACGGGCCGTACTCCGATCCCGCGTACCGCTCCCTGGACGCGTGCCAGTCCTGCCAGTCCTTCACGAAGCTCATCGGAGCGCTCCCTCCCGTGCGGGGTGCCGCCGAGCGGGCACTCCTCGCTCATGCGCGGAATATTGCCCCGAATCTACGGTGACCCCGCGGCGCGCGAGACGCCCGTGTCACACGCCTTCACCGCGCGTAACGTCGCGTTACATCCGCACCACGCGGGAACATCTCGCCCCAGACCCACGCTCCCCGCCGAGACCCACCGCGGCGAGCGGTCGCCACAGTGGGTGTGGACGAGGAGCATGGGTCTCGGCGGTGGAGCCGGGAGCTCAGCGTGCGGGGATGTGCGTGTCGAGCCAGGCGAGCACGTCGGCGCGCACCTCGTCCTGCTGCAGCTCCGCGAAGATCTCGTGGCGCGCGTCGGGGTAGACGAGCGTGGTGACGCCTGTGAGACCTGAACGGTTGCGGTACTCGTCGGCGAGCTTGTGCACGCTGCGCGGTCCGCCCACCGGGTCGTCCCGCCCGACCAGCAGGAGCATCGGGATGTCATGCCCCAGGTCCTTGGCAGGGCGGCCGTACAGCTTCGCCGCCTCGATCGGGCCGAACAGCTTGAGCAGCGGCACATCGGTGGTCAGCGGATCCTCGTCGAACGCGGTCCACACGGCGGGGTCTCGGCTGAGCCACTCCAGCCCGGTCGCGCCCTCACCTGCCCAGCGCGCATTCAGCGGAGCGGCGTTCAGTGAGCCCGGCATGCGCAGGGCAGAGCCGGACAGGATCACGGCGTCCCACGCGTCCGGGTGCTCGTTGACGAGCATCTGTGCGAGGAACGATCCCCACGAGTGCCCGAGCAGCACGAGCGGCAGATCGGGATTCTCCTCGCGGATGATGCCCGTCAGCTGCCAGACGGCTTCCACGGCCGCACGCAGCCCGCCCTTGCCCAGACGGCCGAGCTTCTCCGGGCCGCCGTGCTGGCGGATGCCGGTGCGGCCATGACCGCGGTGGTCGTCGGCGTAGACGTGGAATCCGGCAGCCGTGAGCGCGGTGATCAGCGCACCGTACCGCCCTGCATGCTCTCCGACGCCGTGCAGCAGCTGCACCACGCCGCGCGGGGTCCCCTCGGCGGGATGGACGTCGTAGACGATGTCGACACCATAGGCATCGGTGAACTCGCGGGTATCCATCACGCTGCGAGCCTACCCATCACTGGAAGAGGCGGCTACCGTGCAAGGGCGTCGCGGATCGCGAAGGCGGTGTCGCGATCGGTCACCTCGTAGCCGCCGACCCCGTCGGAGGCCGACCCCATCCGCACCCCGCCGTCTTCGTTCACGGCACGCTTCGCGGAGAAATGGATCGCGTCCACGCCCGCGGCTGCGAGCAGCGGAGCGCTCGCCACATCGATGCCGCTGCCCGCCATGATCTCGATCTCGCCCTCTGCGGCCGCGACGAGCGCACGCAACGTGTCGATGCCGTCGATCGCGGCCGACGCTCCCCCCGAGGTGAGCACCCGACGCAGGCCCAGCTCGCGGGCGCTTCGCAGCGTCGCGACCGGATCGGCCGTCACGTCGATCGCGCGGTGCAGCGTCGCGGGTGCGCCGGCTGCGGCATCTCGGAGGCGCGCCATGGCGAACAGGTCGAGTCGCCCCTCGGCGTCGAGGGCGCCGATGACCACGCCCGCAGCACCGGCGGCGATCGCGCGGCGCACATCGAGCTCGGCCACGGCGAGTTCGTCGTCGTCGTAGTGGAAGCCGCCCGCGCGCGGGCGGATCAGCACGTGCACCTCGGGGCCATCGACCCCTGCCGTCTCGACGGCGAGCTCGATCGTCGCGGGCGACGGGGTGAGTCCACCGAGGGCGAGAGCCGTCGCGAGCTCGACGCGTGCCGCGCCGACCTCCTTGGCGATGCGCACTCCGGCGGGGTCCTGCACGGCGATTTCCAAGGCGAGCGTTCGGGTCACCCCTCCATTGTGCCCGCTGCCGCGACGGCATCCGGAAAATTAGATAGGCTATCTAAGTAATGTCTGCGTCTGATGAATCCCTCCGCCTCACCGCCACAGACCTTCGCATGGCCACGTTCCGGCTGGCCCGCCGCCTCCGCTGCGCCCGCCCCGCCGACTCGATGAGCGACGCGCAGCTGGCGGTGCTCGCCGACCTGCGCATGAACGGCCGACGCACGGTCTCGACCCTCGCCGAACGCGAACGCGTGACCGCGCCGTCGATGACGAGCACGATCAACGGCCTCGAGGAGCAGGGCTTCGTCGTGCGCACCCCCGACGAGGACGACCGGCGACGCGTGCAGGTCGACATCACCCCGGCCGGTGCCGAGATCGTGGTCGAGACCATCCGCCGGCGCGACGAGCTGCTGGCCGACATGCTGCGCGAGGTCGACTACACCGAGGCCGAGCTGACCACACTGCGCGAAGCGAGCGCCCTGATGCGGCGGGTGGTGGAGAGATGAGCGCCATGTTCCGCTCGTTCGCGAACATCAACTACCGGATCTGGTTCGCGGGCGCCCTGATCTCCAACGTCGGCGGATGGATGCAGGCCACCGCGCAGGACTGGGTGGTGCTCACCGAGCTCACCGACAACGACGCCACGGCGATGGGCGTCACCATGGCCCTGCAGTTCGGGCCTCCCCTCGTGCTCGTGAGCATGACGGGGTGGGTGGCCGACCGCTTCGACCGCCGGCACATCCTGTTCGCGACCCAGTCGGCATTGCTGGCCCTGGCCATCGCGGTCGGTGTGCTGCTGCTCAACGACCTCATGACGCTGCCGATGATGTTCGGGTTCGCCCTCGGATTCGGCATCGTGAACGCCTTCGACGCCCCGGCCAGGCAGGCGTTCGTCTCGGACATGGTCTCCACCGGCGACACCTCGAACGCGGTGGCCCTCAACTCGGCGTCGTTCAACCTCGCCCGCATGGTGGGACCGGCCGTCGGAGGCCTGCTGATCGTGGCGATCGGCTCGGGCTGGGTGTTCATCGTGAACGCCGCGACCTTCCTGGCGATGCTCCTCGCGCTCCTGTTGATGCGGCGTAGCCTGCTCGCCCCTCGGCTGAAGAACCGCAGCCGCGGTGGCCTGGCAGCCGGCTTCCGGTACGTATGGGGACGCAGCGACCTGAAGGTCGTCTTCGTCACGGTCTTCCTGATCGGCGCCTTCGGCATGAACTTCCCGATCTTCGCCTCGACCATGGCACTCGAGTTCGGTGCGGGAGCCGACGGATACGGTGTGCTCAGCTCGGTGCTGGCCATCGGATCGCTGATCGGCGCCCTGCTGGCCGCACGTCGCGACCGGGCCCGGGTACGGGTGGTGATCCTGGCTGCCGGCGGGTTCGGGATCGCCGCCTTCGTGTCGTCCGTGATGCCCAGCTACGCGTCGTACGCCGTGACCCTGACGTTCACCGGCTTCATGATCGTGACGCTGCTCACCACCGCCAACGGCTACGTGCAGATCACCACCGATCCCGCACTGCGCGGCCGTGTGCTCGCGCTCTACATGGCGGTGATCATGGGCTCGACCCCGGTGGGCGCTCCGATCGCGGGGTGGGTCGCCGACACGTTCGGGCCGCGCGCTGCGATCATGCTCGGCGGCACGGCCGGATTCGTCGCCTGTGCGATCGGCGTGATCTGGGTGGCGACGTCCGGGCGCCTGCGACGCGACGAGAACCGCCGCTTCCTGCGCACACTCGACGAGACCCGCCCGCTCAGCGTGATCGAGGTCGACCCGATCGAGTTCAGCGACGAGGCCGCCGTGACCACGCCGATCCGCACCGCCAAGCGGCGCGACCCCGACGACTGAGCATCCTCGGCCTGTTTGTCAATGCCCTCTGCGGAGGGCCGCGCCCGACGTAGCGTCGTCGCATGGACGAGAACACGGAACGCACCCCCCACCCGCAGGACCCGGCAGAGGGCGCACCCGGGGTCGGAGCACCGGACGAGGACTCCGGCCAGGGCGACGGCACCGGCGGAGCCATCCAGGGTGATGCCTCGCGCGGCGAGTCCACCGGAGGAGCCATCCAGGGCGACGCCGGCCAGGGCCATCGTGCGGCCCTCGGCGGCGACGAGAACACCGAGGACCAGCTCGACGCCGACAACGCCGCCGAAGAGGACACCCTCAAGACGCTCGACCCGGATTCCCCACCGGCCTGAGCGGCACGAGGACAGCGCCACCGCCAGCCGTCTCATCCCCAGTCGACGGCCGTGACAGCGGTGGCGCTGTCCGTGTCGGCGGGTCGGTCAGGCGCCCAGCACGAGCTTGAGCTGCTCCACCGCCCAGTCGAGCTCGGTCGCACGGATCACCAGCGGCGGCGCGATGCGCACCGTCTGTCCATGCGTGTCCTTCACGAGCACGCCGCGTTCGAGCAGCTTCTCGGCGATGTCCCGCCCTGTGCCGTTCGCGGGGTCGATGTCGACCCCGGCCCAGAGTCCCGCGATGCGCACGGCCGTGACGCCGTGGCCGATCAGCGGCTGCAGCGCCTGCTCCAGATGGGCTCCCAGCGCACGGGCGCGCTCCTGGAACTCCCCCGTCTGCAGCATCTCGACGACGCGCAGGCCCACGGCTGCGGCGAGCGGGTTGCCGCCGAACGTCGAGCCGTGCTCGCCGGGACGGATCACACCGAGCACATCGGAGTCGCCGACCACGGCCGAGACCGGGAGGATGCCGCCGCCCAAGGCCTTACCGAGCAGGTACAGGTCGGGCACGACGCCCTCGCGGTCGCATGCGAACGTCTCTCCCACGCGACCGAGACCGGCCTGGATCTCGTCGGCGATGAACAGCACGTTCTTCTCATCGCAGATCTCACGGATGCGGCGCAGGTATCCCTCCGGCGGGATCACGACCCCTGCCTCGCCCTGGATCGGCTCCACGAGCACGGCGGCAGTGTCGTCGGTGATGGCTGCGGCGATGGCGTCCGCGTCGCCGTACGGCACGACGTCGAAGCCGGGCGTGTAGGGCCCGAAGTCGTCGCGCGCCTGCTCGTCGTCGCTGAAGCTGACGATCGTGGTCGTGCGTCCGTGGAAGTTCCCGGCCGCGACGATGATGCGTGCCCTGCCCTCGGCGATGCCCTTGACGCGGTAGCCCCACGCGCGGGCGACCTTGATGCCGGTCTCGACGGCTTCGGCACCGGTGTTCATCGGCAGCACGAGGTCTTTGCCGGCGAGCTGCGCCAGCGCCGCGGCGAACGGTTCGAGGCGGTCGCTCTGGAACGCACGGCTGACGAGCGTGACCCGCCCGAGCTGCTCGGTGAGCGCGGCGACGAGTGCCGGGTGCCGGTGTCCGAAGTTCACGGCGGAATACGCGGCGAGCAGATCGAGGTAGCGCTTGCCCTCGACATCCGTCACCCACGCGCCCTCTGCGCGGGCGATGTTCACGGGCAGCGGGTGGTAGTTGTGTGCGACGTGCGGCTCGGTGTTCACATCGGCGCCTGCCTCCAGCGCGGTCACTTCGCGCCCCGAAGCTCGAGCGTGCAGCACTTGATGCCGCCGCCGCCGAGCAGCAGCTCGGAAAGGTCGATCATGATCGGGTTGTAACCGCGCTCGCGCAGCTGCTTCTCGAAGCCCTTCGCGCGCGGGGAGATGATCACGTTGTAGCCGTCGCTCGCCGAGTTCAGGCCGAACACCGAGCCGTCCTCGTCCGACACCAGGATCGCGTCGGGGAAGCGCTTCTCGAGCTCGGCGCGGCTCGCGTCGTCGAAGGCACCGGGGAGGTACGCGATGTTCGCGTGCTCCGGGCCGCCGTTCTCGAGACCCTGCACCGGATCGAGCACGGCGATCGCGGTGTCGAGGTGGTAGAAGCGCGGGTCGACCAGGTTGAGCGACACGACCTCGCGGCCGAAGACCTCGCCGACCTCGCGGTGACTGTCGCCGGTCGAGCGGAAGCCGGTGCCGGCGAGGATCACGTCACCGACGAGCAGGAAGTCGCCCTCGCCCTCGTTGACCTCCTTCGGCATCACGGTGTCGTAGCCCGCGCCGCGGAACCAGTCGGCGAAGGCGGGAGCCTCGCCCTGGCGCTCGACGAAGCGGAACTCGGGCACATAGGCGCGGCCGTCGATGAGGAACCCGCCGTTGGCCGTGTAGACCATGTCGGGGTATCCGGCGAGCGGCTCGATGAGCTCGACGTCGTGGCCCAGCTCGACGTACAGGTCGTGGAGCTTCTGCCACTGCGCGACCGCCTTCGCGGTGTCGGTGGGCTTCGACGGCTCCATCCACGGATTGATGGAGTAGTTGACGGTGAAGTGCTCCGGCTTGCACATCAGGTAGTGGCGGTGGTGCGCGGTGCGGGCGGGGGCGGTGGAGACGGCGGCTTCAGGCGTCGACATGGGAGCTCTCCTCGGAGGACGGGCGCGGCGGACGCTGTCCAGGGGCCCGGCGGTCCTTCGACCCTTCGCTCGATCGAGCGGGCGTCGGGGAAGATGCGACTCGGGCACGCCGGGGTCCATTCTGTCACCCGCCCCCTGTGCACCGCCAGAGCGCGGTGGGGGGGCTCCGCCACACCACTGTCAGTGCGGCACCAGAACACCGCCGATGAACGCTCAGACCGCGGTGCCGGCGACCACGAGCTTGCCCACCGTGTGGCCGGCTTCCAGTCGGGAGAGAGCCGCCGATGCCTCGGCGAAGGGATACTCGCGCTCGATGACGGGGACGATCCGCCCTTCGGCCACGAGGTCGAGCAGCTTCGCCAGCACCTCGGGGCGTGGCGTCGCGGCGAGCGGTCGGATGCTCCGCGAGCCGATCGACAGGAACACCGCGCGCAGCATCCGTGGGACGGGGCCGAGCACATGGCCGCCGTCGCCGGTGACCAGCACGACTGTGCCGCCGGGAACGACGAGACGCTTCAGCTCGCGCAGCGGCATCCCTCCCGCGATATCGATGATCGCGTCGAACCGGCCGTCCGCGAGCGTGCTCAACGGCGACTCCCTGTGGTCGAACGTGCGCACCGCGCCGAGCTGCTCGATCAGCGGCGCGTTGCGGTCGCGACAGGTCGCCCATACCTCGGCGCCGCGGAGAGTCGCGAGCTGCACGGCGAACGTGCCGACGCCTCCGGATGCACCGATGATCAGCACGCGCGGCGCCCCACCCGCCGCGTGGCCACCGTCTGCGAGTCCGACCCCGGCGAGGTCGAGGGCCTGCCAGGCGGTACCACCGGCGACCGGCAGGCAGGCAGCGGTGTCTGCCGCGATGTCGGTGGGGATCGGCACCAGCCGAGCGGCGGGAACCCGGACATACTCGCCGAGCCCTCCCCCGCCGACGAGCTCACCAACCACCTCTTCGCCGACCTCAGCACCGACGACATCGGCCCCGAGCGCCACCACGGTGCCAGCGACCTCCATGCCGCGCACCGGGTGCTTCGGACGTGTCAGCCCGAACACCGGCCGCACGAGCAGCGGATCACCGAGCAGAAGACGCACGTCGCCCGCGTTCAGGGCCGTGGCGCGCACGCGCAGCAGCACCTCGCCGCGTCGAGGAACCGGCATCGAGGTGTGTTCGAGGGCGACGCCGTCGGCGGGCCCGTACGTCTTCCTGGTCCACGCCTTCATCGATCGGCTCATGATCCTGCTCCTGATGTGTCGGGGTACTTGAAGACGTCGTCGAGGCCCACCCCGAAGGCGCGGGCGATCTGGAAGGCGAGTTCGAGCGTCGGCGAGTACCTCTGCTGTTCGATGGCGATGAGCGTCTGGCGCGTCACGCCGACCGTGCGCGCGAGCTCGGCCTGAGTGAGTCCCGCCCTCTCGCGATGAGCGCGGATGGTGTTGGAGACGAGAGTGGGCTTGACCATCAGACGAGGCCTCGTCGGTAGGCGATCACCCTGGCGACACCGCCGACGAGCGCGGCTACCGCGAAGCCCGCGAACATGGTGTTCGCGATCCAGAAGACGTCGGCCCCGACAGCGCACAGCGCGATCACCCCGAGGCCGGCGATCACGATGAAGGCCTGCTCCACCCGCCCACCCATGCGGCTGATGTCGCGGTCGCGGATGTCGGAGCGGCCGACCCCGTCGGGATCGCTCATCCCGGCGATGATGCCCCACACCACGCTGAGCAGGATCGTCGCGACGATGCCCCCGCCGATCACCCACAGCATGAGCGGGAACCAGTCCACATCGGTGAGCGGCCCGCCCCCGGCCTGCTGGAGCACCAGCACGACGTACACGACCATCACGATGGGGCTCACGATGAGTCCCGCCCACGCATTGCGCTCTTCGTAGACCACGACGCCTCCGATGTAAAAGATTCTTGACACGCTCAGCGTACGACCGCTTACCAGGTGTGTCAAGAATTCTTTACATGTGACTCAGATCACGTCACTGCTCCACGCGTCGAGGTTGCCGTAACGGTGCGCGGTGATCGAGATCGACTGCTCGTGCACGAACGGCAGCAGCTCGATGCGGGCGGCCGCCGTCACCTCGCCGTCGTACACCGCGAGGTCGGGATCGCCAGCGGAAGCCGCGGCCAGCTCCGCGCGGAGAGCGGCGACACCCTCACGACCGCCGACCAGTCGCACTCGATCGCTCGCCGGCAGTGTGACGCCTTCGAGGTCGGCGTCCTGACGGAGCAGCCGCTGCAACCACTCGTCGTCGCTCTCGAGGAACACCGGGGCGTCGAGGTCTCCGAGCGCTCGGCGCACCTCGGCGGGCAATCCGGAAGGGGTCGAGATGACGAACCTGGCGCCGGAGCGCACCCCGGCGATCACCACGCGCAGCAGGTCGTGCAGCGCGGCGTCGTCGGTCGCGCGCACTTCGACGGGCACGGGGCGATAGCGGAACAGGTTGCGCTCGACTCCCAGACGCGACACGTCGCGCACCTGGCCGAACTCCCGATCCCAGGCCAGCGCATCCGAGAGAGCCGAGCGCCGCAGCCACTCGAACGACTCATACGCGAGCGAGGACTGTGCCGCCTCGATCACCGCGGTGATGCGCGAATCGAGCCCGCGCAGGTGCAGGGTGCTGGAGGCCGGCCCTCCCGACTGCGAGCGCCACGATCCCAGACCGATGAGATAGTTGGGCCCACCCGCCTTCGCGCCGGGGCCGACCGAGGAGCGCTTCCAGCCGCCGAAGGGCTGACGCTGCACGATCGCGCCGGTGATGCCGCGATTCACGTAGAGATTGCCCGCCTGCACCCGGTCGAGCCAGTACGACAGCTCCTCCGGATCCTGGGTGTGCAGCCCTGCGGTGAGTCCGTAGGCGACGGCGTTCTGCATCTCCACGGCGCGCGCGAGGGTCGGGGCGTGCATCACCCCGAGCACGGGGCCGAAGAACTCCTCGGTGTGGAAACGCGATCCCGGTTGCACCCCGACGCGCACGCCGGGACGCCACAGCCGTCGGCTGCCGTCGTCCGCCGCGGCGAGAGACGGCTCGATCAGCCACTGCTCGTCGCCCTCGAGCTCACTCAGCGCCCAGGCGAGCTTGCCCTGCGGCTGCTCGATCACGGGCCCCACCTCGGCCAGCGGATCGGTAGGAGGACCGACGTGCAGCGAGCGCACGGCATCGGCCAACTGGCGGGCGAACCGGGTCGAGCGTCCGACCGGCCCCACGAGGATCGCGAGCGACGCAGCCGAGCACTTCTGGCCGGCGTGTCCGAACGCGCTCTTGGTGAGGTCGGCGACCGCGAGATCGAGATCGGCCGAGGGGGTGATGATGATCGCGTTCTTGCCGCTGGTCTCCGCGAGCAGCGGCAGATCCGGGCGCCAGGAGCGGAACAGCGCCGCCGTGTCCCACGCGCCGGTGAGGATCACCCGGTCGACCGCCTCGTGCGTGATCAGCTCGCGGCCGAGCGCACCCTCTTCGACGTCGACGAGCGCCAACAGGTCGCGGGGGATCCCTGCCTCCCACAGCGTCTCGGCGATCACCGCCGCACAGCGACGGGCCTGCGGTGCGGGCTTGAAGACCACACCGGAACCTGCGGCGAGCGCGGCGAGCACTCCTCCGGTGGGAATGGCGACGGGGAAGTTCCAGGGCGGCGTGACGACCGTGACGGATGCCGGGACGAACACGGCACCGGCGATCGCGTCGAGCTCCCTGGCCTTGGCTGCGTAGTAGCGCGCGAAGTCGACGGCCTCGCTCACCTCGATGTCGGCTTCTGCGAAGACCTTGCCGGTCTCGGAGGCCGCGACCTCGATGAGGTCTCCGCGACGGGCCTCGAGTGCAGCCGCGGCACGCAACAGCACCTCGGCACGCTCGGCGGCAGGTCGCCCGCCCCAGGCCGGGGCCGCGCGACGCACACCGTGCACGACCCGCTCGAGCTCGTCCGCATCGGACACCTGCGCCGCCGCGATCGTGGCAGACCCCAGGTCGGAGGTCGCGATGCGCTCGCGCACCTCGCGCGCCCATTCGCGGTTGGCGGGAAGCGCGGGGTCGCTGTCGACGGTGTTCGCGAAGCCCGGGGCTCCGCCGGTGTCCTGCTCCAGCTCGCGGGCGGAGTAGACCGCGGTCTCCAGGAACGCCTCCCGGCCGCCGTCGTCCGAGCCGCGGGAGATGCCGAGCACCGCCTTGGTCAGGTCGGTCTCCGGCACCGGGGCGACGGGTACAGGGCGCAGCGACTCGTGCACGGGGGCGAGACGGTCCTGCGTGCGACGGGGTCCGATGCGCAGCGTCGGGTCGCCCGCCCTGTCGAGCGCATCGAGGAAGCGATCCTGCTCGCGGACGAACAGCGACTCGTCCTCGCCGAGCCGGAAGGCGGCGGAGAGGAAGTTGTCCGGCGAGGCGTTCTCCTCGAGCCGGCGCACCAGGTAGCTGATGGCCACGTCGAACTCCGCTGGCTCCACCACCGGCACGTACAGGAGCACCGGTCCGACCTCGCGCGAGACGGCTCGCACCTGCCCCTGGGCCATGCCGAGCAGCATCTCGAACTCCACGGCCTCCCGCACGCCCCGCTCGCCCGCCAGCAGCCAGGCGTAGGCGATGCCGAAGAGGTTGTGCCCCGCGACGCCGATCTTCACCGCAGCCGTGTGCTCCGGCTGCAGCGCCCAGTCGAGGCAGCGCAGGTAGTTCGCGTCGGTGTCGAGCTTGGTGTCGTAGGTCGCAGGCGTCCACCCGTGCATCCGCGCCTCGACGTGCTCCATCGCGAGATTCGCCCCCTTCACGAGACGCACCTTGATGCGGGCTCCGCCGTGCGCCACGCGGTCCTGCGCCCACGCGGTGAGCTCCTGCAGGGCGGGCAGCGCGTCCGGCAGGTACGCCTGCAGCACGATCCCGGCTTCGAGCCCGGCCAGTCGGGGGTCCTCGAGGATGCGCGTGAAGACGGCGATCGTGAGGTCGAGGTCGCGGTACTCCTCCATGTCCAGGTTGATGAAGGTGCCGTCGGCCGCCGCCGCGAGATACAGCGGAAGGAGCCGCTCGACCACCTCGTCGACGACCTCGTCGAATGCCCACATCGACAGGTGACTGATGATCGCCGAGACCTTCACCGAGACGTAGTCCACGTCCGGACGGCGGACGAGCGCGTGGATGCCGTCGAGCCGTCGTCGGGCCTCCGCCTCCCCGAGCACGGCCTCGCCGAGCAGGTTGAGGTTGAGCCGGGAGCCGTCGGCGCGGATCCCCTCGATCGCGGCGCCGAGCTTGGCAGGGCGCGCATCGACGACCAGGTGCCCCACCATGTCCCGGAGCACCCGACGGGCGATCGGCACCACGGGCGTCGGGAGGATCTGCGCGACCCCGCCACCCAGGCGCACCACCGAGCGCAGGTACCAGGGCAGGAACTCCGGCACGATCGGGGCGATGCGGTGCAGCTGCGAGGCCGCGGCGGTCAGGCTCTCCGGACGCATGACGCCGTCGACGAACCCCAGGGTGAACGGGAGTCCGTTCACGTCCTGCAGCACTCCGGCGAGCCGGGCAGCGGCAGGGTCTGGTTCTGTGGCCGCGGCCTCGATCGTCCACCGCCGAGCCAGCTCGACGGCGCGGTCTGCGAGGGATGCGGATGCCACGGCATCCGGCGGGAGGTCTGCCATGGATTTCAGCCTAGGTCTGGACACCCCGGATTCCGCGCCGCGCCGCCGCTTTCCGCCATCCGCGTCCGCTTCGCATGCGGCCGTTCTCGCCGCCCGGTGCGGCCCCGGAGCGGAGGAGCGCGGCCGGGCGGGGTGCGAATCATGCCGCACCGCCGAACGGCGCGGTCCTAAGCTGTTGCCGTGACCACGACCCCGCCCGACAGCACCTCTGCATCGCGCGGTGAGGCGGAGGTCACCGCCTCGAACGCGGGAGCCCGCGCGAAGGTGCTGGGGTGGGCGCGGCGCAGCATCGACCTCATCCCGACCTCGTGGTTGATCACCGGCGCGGGGGCGTCGCTGTTGGCGACCACCGCCCTGTTCGGCGGCCTCGAGGCCGCCGCGGTCGACCCGATCCCCGACCTCACGATCGGCGAGACGTTCTCCGGCTCCGAATTCGAGATGACTGTGGTGGGCGTCGAGCTGCGCGACGAGCGCGGAATGGCGGCGATCTATCCCGACGAGGAGAAGGGGGAGCGCCTGCTCGTCGTGACCGTGGACGTGGTGAACACCTTCTCGCAGCCGCGTGCTTCCGGATCACCCGCGAAGGTGTCTCCTCTCCTGGACGGCATCCGCATCGAAGGGCTCGATGCCAAGGGGGTGGTGTCGCGCGCCGACGACGGAAAGCTCGCGCCCACGCTCCAGCCCGACGTTCCGGCCCGTGTGCTGATCACCTGGGCCGTGGGACCGGACGACTTCCGCGACGGCGACGAGGTCTCGCTCACCCTCCCCGACTCCGACCACTACGTCGGGCAGAGCCTGATCCGGGGCGACTACTGGAACGATCCCCGCGTCGGCGCGACGCTGACGACCACGATCGAGGAGGTGAGCGCCGGATGAAGAAGCACGTGCTCGTCTGGCTGCTCACCACGGCGCTGCTCGCGTGCGCGTGGGTCCTCGTCAAGGTCACGCTCCCCGACGACGCTCCGGATGCCCCCTTCCCCGCGGTCGCGCAGATCGGCGAGGAGGCCGTCACACGCAACCTCGTCGCGACCGTGACCGATGTCCATCTCACGAACCGGGTCACCGATGCCGAGGGCTGGTCCGCCGAGGGCACCTGGCTCGTGATCGACCTCGACGCCGCGAGCGGGGTCACGCAGCGGTTGAGCACCCTCAGGCTCGCCGAGCTCACGATCGGCGAGCGCACGTTCAGCGCCACGGATCGCGGAACCACCTTCCTCGCTCAGCGTCTGGTCACCGCGGTTCCCCGCAGCGGCAGTCTGGCGTTCGAGCTCCCCGACGACGTCGTGGGTGACAGGGCCACCCTGCGCCTGGGCGTGCCGGGATCGGGCGGCTTCGAGGTGCTGCGCGACGGCGTGATCGACCTGCCGATCGACCTGGCGACTCTCCCCGTCGAGGCCGAGGTGCTCCTGGTCGAGAACGGGTGGGCGCGATGACGATCCCTCCTCCGCTCTTTCCGCCCGCCCCTAAGGAAGACCCCGCAGCCGCAGCTGTTCCGACGAAGCGCGATTCCTGGTGGCGGCGCAACACCGTCGCCCTGATCGCACTCGCCCTCCTCGTGCCCGCGACGGCGGCCGCCGTGGGTTGGCAGGAGTGGTACCAGTACTTCGGGTTCGGTGCCCGCGCGGTCGCCCCGGTGGTCGTGACGGAAGACGAGACGACGGACCTCGCCGGCGCAGCCTGGGGCCCGATCCGCGGCGGGGAGATCGACGACGTCTCCGGCCTCGACGTACCGGAGAAGACGCGGCTGATCGCGGTCGCGGTGCCCGTGGACCCGGAGGCCGAGGGCGTCGGGTGCGAGGCTCCCGTGCTCGTGGAGCAGTCGACGAGGCGGGAGTGGAGTCCGGTGCGCGCCGAGATCGGACTCGACTGGAGCGCCGACGAGCCCGAGACGTGCCTCAGCGAGCAGGCGAGCCCTTACGAGTTGATCGTGCCGTTCGTGGTTCCTGCCGACGTGGAGGGCCCGTTCTGGGTCGACATCCGGCCCTATCGCGCCGGCGGCTCATTCGTGAGGTTCGAGTTCGAACCCTGACCGCCGACGGCGTCACGAGGCGGCGCCGAGACCACAGCGGCTGCCACCGCATCGACCGACGAGGGCAGCAGTCCGGCCGCATCCGCGACGGCACGCATCTCCGCTTCCGCCTCCGTGGCGGCCGAGGCGTCCGGCCGCGCCTGCTGCCGACGTCGCAGCCGTCCGAGCGTGGCGTCGTAGGCGCCGCTGATCACGGCGATGCGGAGGGGTTCGATGAGCAGGAGCGGCACGAGGGAGACGAGCGGGGCCGCGACCGCCCAGAACACGTAGTCCTGCGGTCCGATCAGCCGGGTCACACCGAAGCCGAGGACCGATTCGAGCGCCTTCACCGCCACGTAGAGCAGCGCGTAGGAGGCGACCAGCAGGGGACCCGCTCGCCACATCAGCAGCAGGGCGCGACCGATCGGCCGGAAGCGTGCTCCCAGCTCGTCGCCGAGGTCGCGCAGCCGTCGTACCAGGGGGTTGGGGATCGCCTCCGTGTGC
Organism: Microbacterium sp. CCH5-D1; assembly: GCF_001557335.1. Lineage (NCBI taxonomy): Bacteria > Bacillati > Actinomycetota > Actinomycetes > Micrococcales > Microbacteriaceae > Microbacterium > Microbacterium sp. CCH5-D1. The sequence continues at coordinate 26,758 of NZ_LSJW01000192.1, read as the reverse complement.
TGACGGAACCGCGAGACGAGTTCACTCTCGACGCGCAGCTTCTCGGCGACGATCGCCTGTCCGAAGACGACTCCGGCGATCGTGAGCCAGGCCAGCGGCGCCAGCAGCACGGGGCCCGCCTCGGAGAGGACCCAGCCGATCCCCTCCCACAGCCAGCGCAGGGGAGCCACGGCGTCGAGGATGCCCTCCCGCACCGTCTCGAGGTACGCCATCGCCGCGCGACTGTCGACCCAGGCCTTGATCGCGTCGAAGATGTCGCCGAGCACCATCACCGAGAAGAAGACCCAGACGACCTCGAAGTACACCGCCACCGGCGACAACCAGGCCGCGAGCTTCGGCGACCACTTCGACCACGCCCATCGACCGGCGAACGCGAGCACGATGATCGCGATGGTCCACACGTTGATCGGCAGGTTGAGCACGGTGTCGTCCGAGCTCACGGGCGGCTTGCCGTTCACGCTCGCCGTCCACACGATGCCGTTGCGCACCTCGAGAGCGCGGAGCGAGTAAGCCCGCACGTCCTCGCCGAGCAGCCCCTGCGCCCAGTACACCGCGAAGAACGGCAGGATGCCGGCGAGAAGGGCCGAGAGGAAAGTACGCCGACGCTCCACGGGCGACTCCGGCAGCGGTGCCACCTCCTGCAGGTTGCGCAGACCGTCGCGCAGCACGAGGAACATCGCCACCAGGCTCACCAGCCGGGCGAGAATCGCGATCGGCAGCACCAGGAAGCCCAACGTCGCCGACGAGGCTCCGATGAAGCCGGCGATCTCTGTGACCCCGTAGTGCACCAGGACGCCCGCGAGGTACCACGCCATCAGCGCAGGCCAGTGCCGCCACAGCACTCGCCCGGTCGTCGTCAGGATCGCCAGCACACGCCTAAGCTACCGCGCCGGTGCGGACGGAGAGAACGTTCCTCTGCCGCTCAGCCCCTCGGGGTTTTCGAACTCAGCCCCAGACGCTCAGCCCCAGACGCTCAGCCCCAGACGCTCAGCCCCAGACGCTCGGGGCCTTCGCCCGCACGGGAGGGAGCGCCGAGGCCGCTGCCCAGTCGTGCACCCAGGCGTCGATCTCCGGAACACCCTCCGGCTTGCCCACGGCCGCGAAAAGCTCCTCATTGCTGACGGTCCCTCCGGTGCGTCGCAGCATCCGGGCCCGCACGATCGCCCGTGCGTAGACCTCGCCGTCCACGACGGCGCGGTGCTCCATGAAGAGCGCCCTGTCGTCGTGCCCGATGAAACGCGACTGCACCTCGAACCGCTGCCAGAGCTGCAGCGACTTGCGGAACGTGATCGTCTCGCTGGAGACGACCGCATACCAGCCCCGGTCCTTCATCGCATCGAACAGTCCGGTGCGGATGAGCAGGTCCCAGCGCCCGAGGTCGAACAACGACAGGTAGCGGCCGTTGTTCATATGGCGCAGGATGTCGATGTCGGTGGGCAGCGTGGTCAGGGTGATGCTGCCGACGGCGGTGGGGTCGAGGGCCTTCCCCCGTCGCACGCGGCGGCGAGCGCCGAGGATCACCAGGAGGGTCCGCCAGATCACGTTCACGAGCATCGATCGTAGCCAGGAGTGCACGATCGGCGAACATCGTTGTGCGAAACCTCCATGACCGCGGGAAGGGTGTCATCGAACATCCCCTCGATTTCCCCTTCGCGGACGCCGCGCGTAGAGTCACGACCATGAGCGCCGAAGCCCAGCCTGAAGTCATCGTCCGTCCGGTCCGTGATGTGGATGCGGAAGCCCTCGGTCGCGTGCATGCGCAGTGCTGGCACGAGACCTACGACCACCTGATCAGCAAGGCGGCGCTGGAGAAGGTCTCGCCCCGCCGCATGGCCGAGCTGTGGACGCACTGGGCCTCGCAGGGCCCCGAGTTCAAGATGAACGCCGCGCTGGTCGACGGCGAGATCGTGGGCTTCGTCGGCTCCGGCCCCGCCCGCGACAAGGACGCTCCGGCGTTCCGCGAGCTCTACTTCATCTACCTGCTCGACGCCTATCACTCCACCGGCATCGGCCAGAAGCTGTTCGACGCGGCCGTGGAGAAGGACGAGCCACTGTACCTGTGGGTCGCCGAGGACAACCCTCGCGCGCACCGGTTCTACACCCGCAACGGTTTCCACCTCGACGGCGCATCGCACACCGAGCCCTTCCTGGGCGAGACGCTGACCGAAGTGCGCTTCGTCCGCCCCTGATCCTCCGAGCACGTACAGAGCGGGCCGTCTCCTCCGGGAGGCGGCCCGCTCTGTCGTCACCGCGGGATCAGGGGCGTCAGAGCCGTTCGACGATGGTCACGTTCGCGACCCCGCCGCCCTCGCACATGGCCTGCAGACCGTAGCGTCCGCCCGTGCGTTCGAGCTCGTTGAGCATCGTGGTCATCAGCCTGGTCCCGGTCGCGCCGATGGGGTGACCGAGCGCGATGGCTCCACCGTTGACGTTCACCCTCTCGTGCGGAGCATCGAGCTCGCGCATCCAGGCGAGCACCACGGGAGCGAAGGCCTCGTTCACCTCGAACAGGTCGATGTCGGAGACCCGCATCCCCGCGCGCTCCAGCGCGAGCTTCGTGGCGGGGATCGGAGCGGTGAGCATGAGGATCGGACTGTCGCCGCGCACCGTCATCTGATGGATGCGGGCACGGGGCGCGAGCCCGTGGTCACGTACGGCCTGCCCGCTGGCGATGAGCACGGCGCTGGACGCATCGCTGATCTGCGACGACACGGCGGCGGTGATCCGTCCACCCTCCCGCAGCGGCGCGAGCCCCGCCATCCGCTCCAGCGTCGTGTCGCGGCGCACACCCTCGTCGTGGTCGAGACCGTTCAGCGGAGCGATCTCGCGGGTGAAGCGACCCTCGTCCTGAGCCAGGGCGGCTCGACGATGGCTCTCCAGGGCGAACCGCTCCATCTCCTCGCGGGAGATGTCCCACTTCTCGGCGATCAGCTCGGCACCGGCGAACTGCGAGATCTCCTGATCGCCGTAGCGGCCGGTCCAGGCGGGCGACTGCGCGTACGGCGTGGTGAAGCCGTAGGACTCCCCCACGGTGGCTGCGGCGGTCAGCGGCACCTGCGACATGCTCTGCAGTCCGCCCGCGATCACGAGGTCGCTCGTGCCGCTCATCACGGCCTGCGCCGCGAAGTGCACGGCCTGCTGGCTCGACCCGCACTGCCGGTCGATGGTCACCCCGGGAACGTGCTCGGGGAATCCGGCGGCGAGCAGGGCCGTCCTGGCCACGTTGCCGGATTGGCCGCCGATCGCGTCGATGACGCCCAGGATCACGTCGTCCACCGCACCGGGGTCGATCCCCGTCCGGTCGACGAGCGCCCGAAGGCTGTGGGCGCCGAGGTCCACAGGGTGGACCTCGGCGAGCGATCCGCCGCGCCTGCCGACCGGCGAACGGACCGCGTCGACGATGTATGCCTCAGCCATGATCGCGCCTCTCCTCCAGTCCCTCGGGACTCTCTAGGCCGGGAACACCAGCCGGAACCGCTCGCAGACCACCGGCATGTCCGGTTCGTAGCCGCGCGGGTTCTCGGAGTGGGTGCGCCAGTAGCGTTCGTGCACCTCGCGCCAGTGCGTCAGCGTGCGGTCGCCCTCCCCCTCGGCGAAGGCATGGGCCTCGTCGACCTCGTCGAACGGCGCGATGTCGATCGTCGTGGTCTCGATCACAGCCCGCGGGGCGCCGGTGCCGTCCAGGATGATGCTGAGCTCGCCCACAGCGGGGAGAGGGTCGCCGGTCGCGTCGTAATCCCAGAGGGACGACGCGGTGCCGACCTTGATGCCGTCGAGCACGAGTGCCAGCAGCTCGTCGGCGTGCTCGGGCGTCGCCCCGAACCCCCAGGCTTCCGGCCGCGTCTCCGGGAGGTGAGGCAGGGCGGTCCGCACGGTGCGCCAGTATTCGGCGATGACCTCGTCGCTCATCTGCTCACCGACCCGAGACCTTGCCGAACACCTTGGCGATGGGGGCGAGCACGAGCGGACGCGCAGCCGCCCATCCGATTGCGATCACCACGAGCGACAGGATGAACACCCAGAATCCGGTCCACGTCACCGCGTCCTGCGACGCGAACATGTGGTTCAGGTTACGCAGGAACCCGGTCAACATGACGAGCGCCACGTGCGCGATGATGAACGCCACGAAGTACAGCATGATCGGGAAGTGCAGCGCCCGCGCCCACTCGACCGGGTACGCCTTCGACAGCTTCTCGGCCTTCTTCGGCCACAGCCCCGACATGCGGAAGCCGGTGATCGCGGCGAGCGGCGCCGCGATGAACACGGTGGCGAAGTAGGCGAGCTGCTGCAGGCTGTTGTAGTTGTTCCAGCCGTTCTCGTGCGGCCAATCGAACGAGATGTACTGCAGGGCCGCCGAGAGGGCGTTCGGGAACACCTCCCAGCTGGTCGGGACGATGCGCACCCAGTGCCCCGTGACGAACAGCAGCACGACGAAGATCACGCCGTTGACGAGCCACAGGATGTCGAGCGACTGGTGGAACCACAGGTTGAGGCTGATCTTGCCCTTCGCGTTGTTGCGAGGGGTCCAGAAGACCGTCGGACGCTTCTCGGTGCGCACCTGCAACCCCGAGCGGATGATCAGCACCATCAGGAACATGTTGAAGAAGTGCTGCCACCCGATCCACGGGGCGAATCCCGGCTCGACGGCGATCCCGGGCTCGTACTCGCCGGGGAAGGCCGCCAGGAAGTCCTGCATGAACGGGAAGCTCAGGAGCGTGCGCACGAACGCGATGGCGGCTCCGGCGAGCACCCCGAGCGCAGCGGCTCCGAACAGCACGCCGATCGCCTGGGTCCACGTCGGGCGCGGGCGGCCGGTCGTCGGGGCCGACGTCTGTGGGAGGTGTCGGGGCGCTCGTCCGTTCCACACGGTCTGCGTCCACGGGAGCGGAGTCGAGACGTCGGCGAGCACGGACGACGGTCCGGTCGCAACGGCAGGAGTCGCGGCAGCCGCGACGGGAACGACTGCGGCCGGCACGACGGACTCGGGCGCGACGGGCTCGGCTGGGGCGGCAGCAGAGAGGGGAACAGTGTCGGCGGGCGGCCACGGATCTCCGCCGGCGACACGAGGCAAGCCGCGCCGGACACCGGTGCCGTCGGCCGTGGCCACCGCGACGGGGGCGGAGGTCTCTGCCGCAGAGATGTCCGCTGTGGCGGTCGACGCCGCGGGCGCTGGCACGGATGCTGACGCAGCCGGCACGGGGTCCGACACCGCCGACCCCGGAGAGGGAGCGGGTACTGCCGCAGCGGGTTCGGGCACCTCGGCGGGAGAAGTGGGAGCGGTCGGCGACGTCGACGGCGGCCAAGGCTCCCCGCCCGGCACACGCGGCAGACCGCGACGGACCCGCGCTGCCCCACCGGCCGTTGCCGGAGCGGCCGCTGCAACAGCAGCCGTCACGGTCGCCGGCGATGCCGGGCCGGCGGGGCCGGTGGCCCGGACAGTCACGTCGACGTCCGAAGACACCGCGACCTCCGGAATTGTCGCGGGCTCGTCGGGCGCCGCGCTCGTCACCGCGTCCGCCGCCCGATCATCCACCGTGGCATCCTCCGCCACCGCATCAGCGGGAGGCCAGGGATCTCCTCCAGGCACGCGCGGCAGACCGCGTCGCAGCATCCGCGTCGCCATGGCTACTTCTTCCGTGCCTCGAGTGCCGCGATCACCTGTGGGACCACGGTGAACACATCGCCGACGATGCCGAAGTCCGCGACGTCGAAGATCGGCGCATCCGCGTCCTTGTTGATGGCGATGATGTTCTTCGATGTCTGCATGCCCGCGCGGTGCTGGATCGCTCCGGATATGCCGAGTGCGACATACAGCTGCGGCGACACCGAGACGCCGGTCTGTCCGACCTGATGGGACTGCGGGATGTAGCCCGCGTCGACGGCCGCGCGCGAGGCACCGACGGCCGCGCCGAGCGCGTCGGCGAGCTCTTCGACGAGCACGAACTTCTCCTTCGACGCAAGACCTCGGCCACCGGAGACCACCTTCGTGGCTCCCCGCAGCTCGGGACGGGAGGAGGCGACCTCCACCGCCTCGACCGGGCCCGCCGTGGCCGCGACGGCCCCGGACGGAGTGACATCGAGCACCTCGACCGAGTGCGATGCGACGGCTTCGGCGCGCGCGTCGACAGCTCCCTGACGCACCGTGATCACCGGAGTCCCGAACGTGGGAGCCGAATCGACCAGGTACGCCCCGCCGTAGACCGAGTGGTGGGCCACGACGCCTTCGTCATCGCGCGAGACCCCGACGGCATCGACCGACAGCGCACTCTTCGTGCGCACCGCGAAGCGCCCGGCGACGTCGCGGCCGGAGATCGAGTTCGAGATGAGGACGGCATCGGGTCGCACCTGGGCTGCGGCTGCCTGCAGTGCGTCGACGATCGGCACCGTGAGCGCAGCCGGTTCCCCGTCGGCGGTCAGCACCACGGATGCCCCCGCCGCCGCTGCCTGATCCACGGCCGCGGGACCGCCGCCGACGATCAGGGCCACCGGCGAACCGATCGTGGAGGCGGCGCCGATGAGGGCGGCCGTGCTGGTCGCGACGTAACCGGAGGGGTCGATGTCGACGAGGACGAGGATCGGGTTCTCGGAAGAGGTCATCTCACACCAGCCTGTTCTGCACGAGGTAGTCGACGAGCTTGTCGGCGGCGTCGCCCTCGTCGATGATCTTCACTCCGGCCGCGCGCGGGGGCTTCTCCGCCACCGCGGTCATGATGGTGCGCGGGGCGACGGACGGATCGGCCGAGACGTCGAGGTCGGCGAGGGAGAGCACCTCGAGCGGCTTCTTCTTCGCCGCCATGATGCCCTTGAAGTTCGGGAAGCGCGCGTCGGGGAGCGCCTCGGTGATGGAGATCACGGCGGGCAGCGGCGCCGAGACCGGCTGGCTCCCGGCGTCGGCGCCTCGCACTCCGGAGATGCCGTCGGGGGCGATCTCGACCGAGGTGAGAGCGGTGGCCTGGGCGAATCCGAGGTGCTCGGCCAGCATCGCGGGGATCACTCCACCGGAGCCGTCCGTCGACAGGTTGCCGGTGATGACGAGGTCGGGAGCGCCGCGGCGGATGGCCGCGGCCAGCACCTCGGCGGTGAGTCCGAGATCGGCGCCGGTGAGCTGCTCATCGGCGATGTGCACGGCGGATCCGGCACCGATCGCGAGAGCCCTGCGCACGGACGCGGTCGAGCTCTCCGGAGCCATCGAGACCGCGACCACCTCGGTGCCGTCGTTCTTGTCGGCGTAGCTGAGCGCGACCTCGAGGGCCCGCTCAGTGATCTCGTCGAGCACGACGTCGCCCGCCGCGCGATCGGCGAGTCCGGTCTCGAGATTCAGCTTGCGATCGCCATAGGTGTCCGGCACCTCTTTGACCAGGACGAAGATCTTCATCGATTGCTCCTCACGACTCCTGCAATTCTAGACCGCGATACTGAGTACCAACCCACTTGCGACTGAGACTCAGCGCTGACCGGGGCTGAGATGTGCCGAGATCGAGTGCGTCGCGCGCCGTCGCCGTGCCCCGCACTCCCGCCACTACCGTAGAGAGATGGCCAGACCCCGTCCGCTCCCCATCGATCCGCTCGCCGAGGCGAAGCGGCAGTGGCTCGCGCACGGATGGACGGAGGCCGCCGACGGCATGGCCCTGGTCACCTCGGTCATGCGGGCCCAGCAGCTGCTGCTCGCACGCGTCGACGCGGCGCTCAAGCCGTTCGCCCTGAGCTTCGCCCGCTACGAGGTGCTGCGACTGCTCGCGTTCAGCCGCGCGGGCAGCCTTCCGCTGTCCAGCGTGGTCGCCCGCCTCCAGGTGCACCCGACCACGGTCACGAGCACGGCCGAGCGTCTGGTCCGCGATGGTCTGATCGCGCGTGAGCCGCACCCGCACGACGGACGCGCCGCACTCCTCGTGCTGACCGAATCCGGTCGGGAACTCGTGGAGCGCGCCACCCGGGCTCTCAACGCCGACGTCTTCGCCGAGCCCGGCCTGAGCCGCGACGACGCGGCGGAGCTCGTGGCGATCGTGGCCCGGCTGCGCAAGGACGCCGGTGACTTCGCCGACCCGCGTCCGCAGCCCGAAGCGCTCTGACATGCCGCGGTTCGCGCTCGAGACGGTCATCGGCGCGACGCCCGCCGAGGTGTTCGCCGCCTCGCTCGACCCCGAACTGCACGTGAAGAGCATGGCCCGATTCGGCGAGACGATGGTCGAGGCGCCGGCGGGCGGCGTCTTCACCGAGGGGACGACGGCGACCTGGCGAGCACGCCACTTCGGCATCCCGTTCCGACTGCGCTCGCTGGTGTTCGACGTCGATCCGCCGCACGGGTTCTCGGATCGGCAGATCGCCGGGCCGTTCGCCGCGTTTTTGCACGAGCACCGCTTCGAGGAGCATCCGGAGGGCACGCTCATACGCGACACCGTGACGTTCCGCTCACCGTTCGGTCCGCTCGGTCGGCTGGTCGACGCGTTGGTCCTCGGCAGGTACATGCGCCGCCTGATCTCCGAGCGCAACGCCATTCTCGCCGCCGAGTTCGGGGAGCCCGGGCGTACTCTTTCGGCATGAGCGAACTGCGCCTGCACACCGTCCTCACCGGCCGCGGCCCCGCGGCGGCCATCCTGCTCACCGACGATCAGGTCGCGTCCCTGGGTGCGGGCAAGGCGTTCCCCGTGGCCGTGACGATCGGTGGGCGCACCGCGCGTTTGCGCTTGGCACGCATGGGCAGCGAGAACATGATCGGCTTCAGCAAGGCCGTCCGCGCCGACCTGGGGCTCGACATCGGCCAGGAGATCGACGCCGTGATCAGAGTGGATGCGGCCGAGCGCACGGTCGACGTTCCGCCCGAGCTCGCCGCCGCGTTGGACGCCGACCCCGCACTGCGCTCCGCCTTCGACGCCCTGTCGTACTCGGTGCGCAAGGAGCACGCGCGAAGTGTGGCCGAGGCGAAGCAGGAGGCGACGCGCGAACGCCGGATCACGAAGATCGTCGACGCACTCCGCAGCTGACGGCGTGACGAACTCCGCAGAAGTACTCATCGGGCACCACGCAGAGCGCCGCTTCCGGCATGGCGTCCTCAGTTCTGCGGAGTCGTTCACGAGCGGTCAGCGGTTCTGGAAGTCCGGTGACCGCTTCTCCCGGAAGGCCGACATGCCCTCCTTCTGATCCGCGGTGTCGAACAGCGCGGCGAACGCCTGCTTCTCGTGCGCGAGCCCTTCGGCGAGGGTCGTCTCCATCGCCGCGTCCAGCGCGGCCTTGGCGGCGAACACGGACGGGAGCGACTTCGAGGCGATGGTGTCGGCGAGTTTCGTCGCCTCGGTCAGGAGCTCCGCGGTCGGCACGACACGGGACACGAGGCCGGAGCGCTCGGCCTCCTCCGCCCCCATGAACCGGCCGGAGAGCACGAGCTCGGCTGCTTTGTAGTAGCCGACTGCACGGATCAGACGCTGCGTGCCACCCATGCCGGGGATCACGCCGAGATTGATCTCGGGCTGCCCGAACCTGGCGTTGTCGGCCGCGAGGATGATGTCGCACATCATGGCCAACTCGCACCCGCCGCCCAGCGCGAACCCGGAGACGGCCGCGATCACGGGGGTGCGCACCGCGGCGAACTCATGCCACACACCGAAGTGATCGGTCTCGAGCATCTGCGCCGCCGACATGCCCTCCATCTCCTTGATGTCGGCACCCGCGGCGAACGCCTTCTCCGACCCGGTGACCACGATCGCGCCGACGCCCTCGTCCGCATCGAAAGCGAGCGCGGCGGCGGTCACCTCCTCGGCGATTCTGCTGTTCAACGCATTCAGCGCTTCCGGCCGGTTCAGGGTGATCCACCCCACCCGTCCGCGCTGCTCGACCAGGATCGTCTCGTACTCGGTCATGTCGCCCTCTCCGTCGTGGTTGCGTTCCACCTTCACCCCTGCGTTCGAATCGCGCAAATGGTGGCTCCCAGGTGCCCGATGGAACCATTCGCGCGATTCGAACGGCCGTCATCACACGCGGTCGTCGCGGATGTCGGTGATGATGCCGGAGAAGTCGCGGCTCGCCCCGTCTCCGGCAGCGAACGCGGCGTAGATCTCCTGGGCGAGTCGGCCCATCCGCGCATCCGTCGACGTCTGCTCGATCGCCTGCAGCGCGAGACCGAGGTCCTTCGCCATCAATGCACCGGCGAATCCGGGCTGGTAGTCGCGGTTCGCCGGGCTCGTGGGCACCGGTCCGGGCACGGGGCAGTTCGTCGTGATCGACCAGCACTGCCCTGACGCCTGGGACACGACGTCGAAGAGCGCCTGGTGCTCGAGCCCGAGGCGCTCCCCCAGCACGAATGCCTCCGCGACGGCGATCTGCGAGACCGCGAGCACCATGTTGTTGCAGACCTTGGCCGCCTGTCCGAGCCCAGATCCGCCGCAGTGCACGATGCGCTTTCCCATCACCTCGAGGAGTGGGAGTGCCGCGGCGAAGTCCTCGTCCGACCCGCCCACCATGAACGCGAGAGTGCCGTTCTCCGCGCCGACCACTCCCCCGGACACCGGGGCATCGACGTTGCGGTGTCCGGCGGCGAGAGCGAGCGCGTGCGCGGCACGGGCCTCGTCGACCGCGATGGTGGACGACTCGATGAAGAGCGTGTCCGGGCGGGCCGCCGCGAGCAGCTCGGTGCGATACGCCTCGATCACGTGCTTGCCTGCAGGGAACATCGTGATGACGACATCCGCCTCCGCCACGGCCTCCGCCCCGCTCGCCGCCACCGCGATGCCGGCCGCCCGCGCTGCCTCGATCGCCGCCGGAACCAGGTCGAAGCCGTGCACCTCATGACCGGCGGCGACGAGGTTCTTCGCCATCGGCAGTCCCATGTGCCCGAGTCCGAGGAAGGCCACGGCCGCTTTCGACGACGACCCGGTCATGATGCGCTCCGCATCTGATCTCCGCCACGCTGCACGGACGCCGAGCCCGCCGGTCGCAGCATCTCGCGTCCGACGATCAGACGCATGATCTCGTTCGTTCCTTCCAGGATCTGGTGCACCCGCAGGTCGCGGACCACCTTCTCGATCCCGTAGTCCTGCAGGTAGCCGTAGCCGCCGTGCAGCTGCAGGGCGCGATTGGCGACGTCGAATCCGGCATCGGTCGCGAACCGCTTGGCCATGGCGCAACGCATCGTCGCGTCCGGCGCGTGCTCGTCGACCGCCTGCGCGCCATCGCGCACCATCAGCCGGGCGGCGTGCAGGTCGGTGCGCATGTCGGCGATCGCGAACAGGATCGACTGCTTCTCGGCGAGCGGTTCGCCGAACGCCATCCGCTCGTGGACGTACTGCACAGCCTTGTCGAGCGCCCATTGCGCCCCGCCCAGCGAGCACGCGGCGATGTTGAGCCGACCGCCGTTGAGCGCCGACATCGCGATCGCGAACCCGCGTCCCTCGTCGCCGAGCATGGCGGATGCCGGGACTCGGACGCCGTCGAGGATCACCTGTCGGGTGGGCTGCGCATGCCACCCCATCTTCTTCTCCGGTGCGCCGAAGCTGAGGGATTCGGAGTCTCCCGGCACGAGGAACGCGCTGATACCGCGTGCTCCCGGTTCTCCCGTGCGCGCCATCACGACGTAGACGGCGGCCTCGCCCGCACCGGAGATGAACTGCTTCACTCCCGTGAGCACGTAATCGTCGCCGTCGCGGACCGCACTCGTCGCGACGTTGGCCGCATCAGACCCCACCCCCGGCTCTGTGAGGCAGTAGCCGCCGAACTCCGACATCGCGGTGAGCTGCGGCAGCCACGTCGCGCGCTGGCTGTCATCACCGTAGGTGTCGATCATCCACACGACCATGTTGTGGATGGAGATATACGCCGCGACCGCCGGGTCACCCTTCGCGAGCTCCTCGAAGATCGCGACGGTGTCGAGCCGACTGAGTCCACTGCCCCCGAACTCCTCGTCGACGTAGATACCGCCGAGCCCGAGCTCTCCTGCACGGTTCAGCGATTCCCGGGGGAACAGGTGCTTCTCGTCGCGTTCCGCGGCGTGGGGGGCGAGCTCGGTCTCGGCGAACTCGCGGACGGCGCCGATGATCGCCTCGCGCTCCTCGGCGGTGGTGGTGACGGTGGTCATGGTCATCGCTTTTCCTTAGAAGTTGGGTCCCTGAGCTTGTCGAAGGGTCAGTGCATCGTGGGGATGACGAAGCTGGCGCCGTCGCGGATGCCTGCCGCGGGCCAGCGACTCGTCACCGTCTTGGTCTTCGTGTAGAAGCGGAAGGCATCGGTGCCGTGCTGGTTGAGGTCGCCGAAGCCGCTGCGCTTCCACCCGCCGAACGTGTAATAGGCGATCGGCACGGGGATCGGTACGTTCACCCCGACCATCCCGACCTCGACGCGGGCCGCGAAGTCACGTGCGGCGTCGCCGTCGCGCGTGAAGATCGCGACGCCGTTGCCGTACTCGTGCTCCGAGGCCATGCGCAGCGCCTCCTCGTAGTCGGCGGCGCGGGCGATCACCAGCACAGGGCCGAAGATCTCCTCGCGGTAGACCGCCATGTCGGTGGTGACGTGGTCGAAGAGGGTCGGTCCGAGATAGAACCCCTCTTCGTGCCCTTCGACCGTGAAGCCGCGACCGTCGGCGAGCAGCGTCGCACCCTCGTCGATCCCTTGCTGGATGTAGCCTTCCACCCGTTCGACGGCCGCCCGCGTGACCAGAGGTCCGTAGTCGACGTCCGCGGCGAGGGAAGGGCCCACCCGCAGCTGGGCGACACGTTCGGTGAGCTTCGCGGCGAGGGCGTCTGCGGTCTCCTGCCCCACCGGCACGGCGACCGAGATGGCCATGCAGCGTTCGCCCGCCGAGCCGTAGCCGGAGCCGATCAGCGCGTCGACGGCCTGGTCGAGGTCGGCATCCGGCATCACGATCATGTGGTTCTTGGCACCGCCGAAGCACTGCGCGCGCTTGCCGTGGGCTGCGGCCGTCGCGTAGATGTACTCCGCGATGGGCGTGGACCCGACGAAGCCGACCGCGCGGATGCGGTCGTCGGTGAGCAGCGTGTCGACCGCCTCCTTGTCGCCGTGCACCACGTTGAGGACGCCGGCGGGCAGGCCCGCCTCGAGGAGGAGTTCGGCGATGCGCACCGGCACGGAAGGGTCACGCTCGCTGGGCTTGAGCACGACCGCATTACCGGCGGCGAGCGCGGGGCCGGCCTTCCACAGCGGGATCATGGCGGGGAAGTTGAAGGGTGTGATCGCGGCGACGACCCCGAGCGGCTGCCGCATCGAGTACACGTCGATGCCGGTTCCGGCGCCGGTGGAGTACTCGCCCTTGAGGAGGTGCGGAGCACCGGCGGAGAACTCGATGACCTCGAGCCCCCGCTGGATGTCGCCCTTCGCGTCGTCGACCGTCTTGCCGTGCTCGCTCGCGAGGAGTTCGGCCAGAGACGTCATCTCGCGCTGCACCAGGTCGAGGAAGCGCAGCAGCACGCGGGCGCGCTTCTGCGGGTTGGTCGCTGCCCACCCCACCTGCGCCTCTTCGGCGTTCCCGATCACGCGGCGCACCTCGTCGGCCGATGCGAGCGGAACCCTGGCCTGCACAGCGCCCGTGCTCGGATCGAACACGTCGGCGAAGCGACCCGAATCGGGAGTGAGAAGCGATCCGCCCACGAAGTGCGGGATAGTACGAGTCATTGTGTGACATCCCTCCGTGCCGTCGTTGGCACATTGGGGAGTTTACTCGGAGCACCGGACATTTACTAGGACATCCTTGTATCTTCCGGATCGACCTCGCGCGCGGCAGTGTCGGGTGTTCGCACCGCGTTCACCGTCCGGCCATCTCGCCCGGGTAGAACTGCAGATGCGCGGACAGAGACTCAGACCGGATCGGGTGTCACGTCCACCGCGCGCACGGTGAGCGTTCTCGCTCCCGTCGCGGCTCCCACGCCGCGTGACCCCCGCCGAATCGGGTCGGCGGGGGTCCTCCTCGTGGAGGCGGGAACGGCCTGGAGCACGCCGCATCCGAATTAGAATCGACGGTGCGCTGCCACCCCTGGCGCATCCGCTTCGGCGTCTTCACCCCGGACGCCCGTTCCCCCGAGGACCGCACCATGTCCGAACCCCTCACCGTGTCCATCCGCCGCGAAGTCGACCCCGAGCGCATCGTCGAGGCGACCGCCTGGGTGCAGACGGGGGTGAACCTCGCGACGAAGTATCCGGGCTTCCTCGGCTCAGGCTGGGTGCGCGCCGGCGAAGACTCGCAGGTCTGGCACATGCTCTACCGCTTCGCGAGCGAGGATTCGCTCACCGCGTGGGAGCAGTCGGCCGAGCGGGCATGGTGGCTGTCGATGGGCGAAGGTTTCGTGCGCAGCGAGCGCTCCAAGCGCCGCACCGGGATCGAGGGCTGGTTCGACGAGCCGACCACCGGGACGATCACGCTTCCGTCCTCCGACGGCACCACCGAGACGGTCACTGTCGCACCCGCCCCGCCGCGCTGGAAGCAGGCGACCTCGATCTGGCTCGGCTTCTTCCCGGTGAACCTCGCTTTCACCTACGCGATGAGCCCCGTCCCCGGCTGGAACGAGCTGCCGATCTGGCTGCGCGTGCTCGTCACCACTCTCGTGCTCACGCCGATCATGGCGTACTGGGTGCTCCCGTTCGTCACCCGCTCGCTGCGGAGCTGGCTCGCCCGCTGACCGCGCGCTCGGCGTCGTGCTCCTGAGCGACCGCGAGCATCGGTTTTCCACGCCCGCCGCTCCCGCGCCACGCGGGCACCGGCCGGTACGGTGAGCCCATGCGATCGACACCCCGCGCCCTCCGCATCGCTCTCGCCACCGTCGCGGCGCTCAACCTCCTGTCGGCTCTGATCGGAATGGTCGGGTTGACGGTCGGCGGCGGGATGGGACTGCCGCCCGAATGGCTCGACGGCAGCATCTTCGACTCCTACGTCTGGCCAGGGATCATCCTGGGCGTCGTCGTCGGCGGCGTGCAGGCGCTGGCTCTCGTCGCGCAGTTCGGCCGATTCGGCGTCGCGGGGGCGATGCACGCGGCGGCCGGGCTGACGATGATGATCTGGATCTTCGTCGAGATCGCCATGATGCTCGTCTGGTCGCCGCTGCACGGCATCTTCTTCGCGACCGGCCTGATCCAGACCGTGCTGGCGGTGCTCGCGCTGGGCGCCTGGCCCCGACCCTTCTTCGCGCGGGACAGCCGGACGCACTGATGGCTGTCCCCGCGACGAAGGACGACCTGCTCACGGCGATCCGGACGGAGTACGCGCGCTTGTGCGCCGACCTCGATCGGGTGCCGACGGACTCCGCCCGCGAACTCGTGCTGCCCGGTCATGTCAAGGACACCATGATGAGTCCGGCGGACCTTCTCGCTTATCTGATCGGCTGGAACGAGCAGGTGCTCACCTGGCACGAGCGTCGCGCCGCCGGGCTCCCCGACGAGCTGCCGGCGGCAGGTTTCGGCTGGAACGACCTCGGGGCTTTGGCTCAGCACTTCTCCCGCGACCACGAGAACGCGTCCTGGGTGGAGCTGCGTGCACGCCTCGACGACGCAGAGCAGCGGATCGAAGCCCTCGTCCTGAGTCGCTCGGACCAGGAGCTCTACGGCGCCCCGTGGTACCGCGCCTGGACGATGGGGCGCATGATCTCGCTCAACACCTCATCCCCCTACCGGAACGCGCGTGGTCGCATCCGCCGCTGGCTCCGGGCCCGCTGAGCGCCGGCTCAGGTCCCCTTCCCCGGCGAGACCCCCTCGTCGGGCGAATCCACGAGCGAGAGCGGATCCGCAATGTCCTCCAGCGACTTGCCCGCGGCGCTGACCCCGAAGATTCCGCAGATGACGCCGCCGAACATCATGATCGCCGCCCCGAGCACATAGCCCCAGAAGAGCGGACCGCGGTCGCCGCTCTCGGCGCTCTGCCCGATCAAGGCACCGTAGAGCACCGGAGCGATCGCGCCGACCAGCTGACCGATCGAGAAGATGTACGAGATGACCTGGCTGCGCAGCTCCAGCGGGAAGATCTCGCTGACCGTCAGATAGGCGGCGGATGCTCCGGCCGACGCGAAGAAGAACGAAGCGCACCAGAACGCCGTGTGCGTCGCGGCGTTCAGCACCCCGGCGTTGAACAGGAAGGCGCTGACCAGCAGGATCAGGCCGGCGAGCATGTAGGTGCCGAACAGCATGCGACGGCGACCCCAGGTGTCGAAGAAGTGCCCGAGGATGAGCGCCCCGGCGAGGTTCCCGACGGCGAACACGATGAAGTACTGCGACGCCGAAGCGGGCGGGGTGTCGTAGAAGTTCTCCAGCACCAGCGCGTACGTGAAGAAGATGGCGTTGTAGAGGAAGGACTGCGTCACCATCATCGTGATGCCCACCAGCGTGCGCCGCGGGTACTTCTTGAACAGCACCTTCGCGATCACGAGGAACGGCACGCGGCCGTACTCCTTGACCGTGATGGCCTTGCTCTCGTCGACGGGTGGGATCGTCTTGCCCTCCTTGCGGATGCGCTCCTCGATCTCGTCGACATTGCGCTCCGCCGCCTCTTCGCGTCCGTGCGTCATCTGCCAGCGCGGGCTCTCCGGGATGTGCCGGCGCATGTAGATGAGCAGCAGTCCGAGGAGGGGTCCGAGGAAGAAGCTGAGCCGCCACCCGATGTCCTCGGGAAGGATGTCGGTGTTCAGGAAGAACACGTTGGCCACGGCACCGAGCGCCGCACCACCCCAGTAGGTGCCGTTGATCGCGATGTCGACGCGTCCGCGGTACCTCGCCGGGATGATCTCGTCGATCGCCGAGTTGATGGCCGCGTACTCGCCGCCGATACCGGCGCCGGCCACGAAGCGCCAGATGTAGAAGAACCACGGCGCGAAGGCGAGCCCTGCGACCGCGGAGCCCACGAGGTACACGGCAAGGGAGACGAGGAAGAGCTTCTTGCGTCCCAGGCGATCGGTGAGGCGTCCGAAGAAGAGGGCACCGAAGACCTGACCGAGCAGGTAGCACGTGCCGGCGAGCCCCACCTCGGCCGGCCCCATGCCGAGGGTCGCGGCGTATCCGTTCGCGGCGACGATCTGCACCTCGAGGCCGTCGAGGATCCACGAGAACCCGAGCCCGACGACGATCAACCAGTGGAATCGCGACCACGGCAGCCGGTCCATACGTGCGGGGACGAGTGACCTGACCTCCTTGACGGCGGCGTCGGATGCGGACATGGGCCCTCCTTCGTACGGGACGCGCTTCCGTCCCCGGGGTCTGTCCTACTCCCGTCGCCGACTTCGCCGCAGCCACCTTGACCCGGGAGCCTCCGGGGCGCTACAGCGTTGGAATCGCGCGAAGGTTCCATCCCGGGTGGAGATGGAGCCATTCGCGCGATTCGAAGGGCGGGGTCAGCCGACGTGGCGCTCGTCAGGGCCGTCGTAGAAGGAGAGGGGGCGGATGAGCGCGTTCGATCCGGCCTGCTCGATCACGTGGGCCGTCCACCCGGTCACGCGTGCCGCGACGAACAGCGGCGTGAAGGTGAGGGTGTCGAAGCCGATCAGGTTGTACGCGGGACCAGAGGGGTAGTCGAGGTTCGGGTAGATGCCCTTGCGGGCGACGAACTCCGACTCGAGCGCGTCGTACAGAGCCGCGACCTCCGGGCGGTCGTAGTGCTCCACCAGGGTGTCGAGGGCGGCCTTCATGGTCGGCACGCGGGAGTCGCCCCTCTTGTAGACGCGGTGCCCGAAGCCCATGATCTTGCGCTTCTCCGCGAGGGCCTTGTCGAGCCAGGACTCCACCGCGTCCGCCGACCCGATCTCGTCGAAGATGTGCAGCACGGCCTCGTTGGCCCCTCCGTGCAGCGGACCCTTGAGTGCACCGATGGCACCGACGACGGCCGAGTAGATGTCACTCAGCGTCGAGGTGATCACCCGCGCGGTGAAGGTCGAAGCGTTGAAGGAGTGCTCGGCGTAGAGGATCATCGACCGGTTGAAGGCGTCGACCACGACGTCGTCCGCCTCCTCCCCGAAGGTCATCCAGAGGAAGTTCGCCGAGTAGTCGAGGTCGTCGCGCGGGGCGATGAGCTCCTGACCGCGACGACGACGCTGACCGTACGCGACGATGGCCGGCAGCGCGGCGAACAGCCGGATGCTGCGCTCGAGGTTCTGCTCCGGGCTGCCGCCCGCATCGAGCACCGAACCCCCGGCGCCGGGATCGGACGCGCCGATCAGGCTGACCGCGGTGCGCACCTCGTCCATCGGATGCGCCTCGAGCGGCACCAGGTCGATCGCCGCCTTCACGTTGTCGGCGAGCGCGCGGTGCTTCCGCTCCTCCAGCCGGAACGCGGCGAGTTCTTCGGGGGTCGGCAGCTCGCCGTTCCACAGCAGATACGCCACCGCCTCGAAGGGCTGGGTGTCCGCCAGCTCCTGCACCGGGTAGCCGCGGTACAGCAGGCTGTTCGTCTCGGGGTTGACCTTCGAGATCGCGGTCGTGTCGACGACGACGCCCGCGAGGCCCTTCTTGATGTCCGGCTCGGTCATGGTCACTCCTTCGTGATGGTGAAGTTGAAGACGCCCGAGTCGAAGTGGTTGTACGACTCGTAGTCGATCAGATCGTAGAGATCGGCGCGGTGCTGCATCTCGCCGAGCTTCGAGGTCAGGTGCCCCTCGTCGTTCAGAGTATCCAGTGCGCGGCCGGCAGCCCCCATCGAGATGCGCAACAGCGACACCGGCCAGATGACCAGGTTCACTCCGGCGTCGCGGAGGCTGTCGACGGAGAACAGCTCGCTCTTGCCGAACTCGGTCATGTTCGCCAGGATCGGCACGTCGAGCGCCTCGGCCATCGCCTCGAACTCGCCCAGGGTGCGCATCGCCTCGGGGAACACGGCGTCGGCGCCGGCATCCACCAGCGCCTTCGCGCGGTCGATCGCGGCGTCCAACCCCTCGACGGCCCGAATGTCGGTGCGCGCCATGATGAGGAAGTTCTCGTCGCGGCGGGCGTCGGCCGCCGCACGGATCCGCTTGATCGCGGTGTTCTCGTCGACCACGGCCTTGCCGTCGAGGTGACCGCAGCGCTTCGGGTTGATCTGGTCCTCGATGTGGGTGCCGGCGAGACCCGCGTCTTCGAGCTCCTGGATCGTGCGGGCGACGTTCATCGGTTCCCCGAAGCCGGTGTCGGCGTCGACGATCGCGGGGAGGTCGGTCATGCGGGCGATCTGCTTGGCGCGGCCGGCGACCTCGGTGAGCGTGGTGAGGCCGATGTCGGGGAGCCCCAGGTCGGCGGAGAGCACGGCGCCGGAGATGTAGACGCCGTCGAAGCCCTTCTGCTCGATCAGTCGGGCGCTCAGCGGATTGAACCCGCCGGGGAAGCGCAGCAGCTCCCCGGAGGCCAGTCGCTCCCGGAAGAGGCGCCTCTTCTCGGCAGGTGTGACGGTGGAGTACAGCATCAGAACAGACCCTTCGGGGCGTCGGCGGCTTCGAGCAGTCCGGGCTTCGCGACGATCGACAATTCGCCGACCTCGGCAGCGGTCAGTTCGGGCAGGCGCTGCACGAGGGCGAGGAAACGCTCGATCTCGGCGGGCTCGAGCACGGGCTGCGCCAGCAGACGGAACTTCGCGATGTAGTTCTCGCGGGCGAAAGGACGCGCTCCGAGGGGGTGCGCATCGGCCACGGCGATCTCGTCCACCACGACCTCACCGTCGGTGAGGCGGATCTCGACGCGACCGCCGAACGCCTTCTCGGCCGGGTCCTCGGAATGGTAGCGGCGCGTCCACTCGGCATCCTCGGCCGTGGTGATCTTGTGCCACAGCGCGACCGTGTCGGCGCGACCAGCGCGCTCGGGGGCATAGGAGTCGACGTGGTGCCAGCCGCCGTCCTGCAGGGCCACCGCGAAGATGTACGGCACCGAGTGGTCGAGGGTCTCGCGCGACGCGGTGGGGTCGTACTTCTGCGGGTCGTTCGCGCCCGAGCCGATCACGTTGTGCGTGTGGTGGCTGGTGTGGATGACGATGGACTCGATGTTCGCAGGGTCGCGCAGCGCGGGGTTCTGCAGGCCGAGCTTGCGGGCGAGGTCGATCAGCGCCTGCGCCTGGTACTCGGCGGAGTGCTCCTTCGTGTACGAGTCCAGGATCGCGCGCTTGGGCTCGCCGGCGGCGGGCAGCGGCACGTCGTACGAGGCGTCCTTGCCGTCGAGCATCCACGCGATCACGCCGTCTTCACCTTCGTAGATCGGCGCGGGGCTGGTCTGACCGCGCATCGCCCGGTCGACCGCCTCGACGGCCATCTTCCCGGCGAAGGCCGGGGCGTGCGCCTTCCAGGTGGAGATCTCACCCTTGCGGCTCTGGCGGGTGGCGGTCGTGGTGTGCAGCGCCTGGCCGACCGCCTGGTAGATCGTCTCGACGTCGAGACCGAGGAGAGTGCCGATACCGGCGGCCGCGGACGGGCCGAGGTGGGCGACGTGGTCGATCTTGTGCTTGTGCAGGCAGATCGCGCGCACCAGGTCCATCTGGATCTCGTAGCCGGTGGCGATGCCGCGCACGAGAGCCTGGCCGTCCTTGCCGGTGTGCTGAGCGACCGCGAGGATCGGCGGGATGTTGTCGCCGGGGTGCGAGTACTCGGCTGCGAGGAACGTGTCGTGGTAGTCGAGTTCACGCACGGCGACGCCGTTCGCCCAGGCCGCCCACTCGGGGCTGGTGCGGTGATCGAGCTCGGCGCCGAAGAGGTTCGCGCCGACGCCGCCGGTGGAGACGGGGTGGCTGAACGCCTGCGCACGAGCCGCGTTGATCGGCGCACGGGTGAGGGAAGCGGCGGCCACCGACGCGTTGTCGATGATGCGGTTGATGATCATGTCGACGACGGGCCGCTCGACCTCGACCCGGTCGGCGGCGACCTCGGCGATCTTCCAGGCGAGCTGGTCTTCCCTGGCGAGGTTCTCGTCGCTGCGGTGCACACGGACGTGGTGGCTGACGGTCATTTCTTATCCTTCACTGTTACGGGAATCAAGGGAGTCGAGGATGCCGGCGAGCGCGTTGTGCAGGTGCACGTGCGTGGCATGGGCGGCGAGGTCGCCGTCGCGGGCGGCGAGTGCTTCCGCGATGGTGCGGTGCTCGGCGGCGGAGGCGGCGAGTCGGGCGGGCTTGTCCCTGGCCATCCGCCGCACTCTCACGAGGTGGGTGCGCACGGTGCGCAGCGCGGAGGCGATGTAGTCGTTGGCGACGGCCGCGTCGAGGGCCGCGTCGAAGCGGGCGATGAGCGCGTAATAGGCGTCTCGACCCTCGACGGCGTCGAGGTCGACATGCGCGAACTCGTCGGCGAGGGCTGCGAAGAGCTGCGCGTCGCCCCGGGCGGCGGCGAGGCGTGCCGAGGATTCCTCGAGCGCCCGACGGATCTCGAAGAGGGAGCGGATGTCGTCGGCGTCGAGGTCTGCCACGACGGTGACGCGCGGAGACTGCTGCACCACGAGCCCGTCGGCGATCAGGCGACGGAGCGCCTCGCGCATCGGTGTACGGCTCACTCCCAGGCGCTCGGCCTGCTCGACCTCGCCGAGCACGAAGCCGGCTGGCAGGGCACCGGACTGGATGCCGTCGAGCAGCGCCGCATACGCGCGGTCACCCGCGGAGGTGCGTTCAGCGACGAGGCTCATCCCCTCAGTGTATACATAAACCCGCCCTGCACTCCTCCTCTCACCCCCTGCGCCGACTGTACGTATACAAAACCCCGCTCCGGTCGGGAGGGGCGGGTTCGCCGAGCTTCACCACGACCACGCCGATCAACACCAGCACACCGCCGAAGGCCTGCAGCAGGTCGGGGAGCTGGCCGAGCAGCAGCCAGCCGAACAGCAGCGCGGCCACGACCTCCGCGAGTGCGACGAAGGAAGCGAGCCGCGACCCCAGCATGCGCGTCGAGGCGATGCCCAGCAGATAGGCGAGAGCGGTCGCCACCACCCCCATCGCGAGCACCGGGACGAACCAGGGAACACTGCCGAACCGGTAGGAGATGTCGTCGGTCGTCCATGCGATCGGCAGCACGCCGATCGCGCCGGCCGCAGTCAGCCCCAGTGCCCCGAGCAGGAGTCCGCTGCCGGCCAGGGCGAGGGGCGGCAATCCCGTGTCGGCCTTGGCGGACAGCACGAAGTAGGCGGCAGCGCCCACCATGGCGCCGAGGGCCCACAGGATTCCGGACACGTTGACGTCGGCACCCGTGAGGACGTCGAGCATGAGCACGAGCCCGACGAAAGCGATCGCCGCACCGAGCAGGCTCTTGCGGCTCGGCCGCTCCCCTCTCCGCAGCCAGAGCCACAGCAGTACCGCGACCGGGGCGGTGTACTCGATGAGCAGCGCCAGCCCGACGTCCATCACCGCGACCGCCTGGAAGTAGAAGAGCTGGGTCGCGGCGACCGCGAGCAGCCCGTAGGCGAGGATCATGCCCGCATTGCGCCGCAGCAGCGTCCACCGTCCTCGCAGCGACAGGATCGTGGGGACGAGCAGCACGAGGGCGGCGACCCAGATGCGCGCGGTGACGGCGGCACCGGGACTCCACCCTGCGTCGATGAGCCCCCGCGCCCATCCGCCCGACATGCCGAAGGCGAAGGCCGCGGCGAGGGCGAGCGGCAGCCCGAGACGCACACCCCTGGCGGAGTGCACAACCGCGTCATCGCTCACCATGCTCATGATCGATGACGCTACTCCCGCGCGTTGTAACATGTCAATATGATCTTCACCGATGACACGGAAGAGGCGTTGCGCTCCGCGGTCTGGCTCGCGAACTCGGCGGAGCAGCCGGACACACTCACCGACATCGACGACGAGGGCACCTTCCTCCACGAGTTCCCCTACACCGGCCGCCTGGACCGCGATGAGGCCGAGGTCGCCTCGCTTCGCGGACTGCGTCCCCGGCTCCGTGCGATGCTGCTGGCGCCGCGCGACGAGATGGCCGCGCACGTCAACGACGCCCTCGCGGAGTCCCGCCTCACCCCCGCGCTGCGCCGTCATGACGGCGTGGACTGGCATCTGCACGCGGTGGCGGACGAGCAGCCCCTTGCCGAACGCATCCTGATCGAGACCGCGATGGCCCTGATCGACGTCATCCGTGCCGACGAGGGCTCGCGCCTCACCGTCTGCGAGGACGACACCTGCCGGGCCATCGCGCTCGACCTCTCCCGCAACCGCTCGAAGCGCTATTGCTCCACCACGTGCGCGAACCGCAACGCCGTCGCCGCCTACCGCGCGCGCCGCGCCGAGTCCTGAGCCGACGCCGACTCCTGAGCCGACGCAGAATCCTGAGCCGACGCAGAATCCTGAGCCGACGCAGAGTCCTGGGCCTGAGCCGGCGCAGGAGCCTCCTCCGACGCACCCGTGCCGACACCCGCCATGCGCGGGCGGGAGTGCTTCCGCCAGGCCAGCGGTGAACGACCGAAGCGCCGGCGGAAGGCTCGCGAGAACGCCGCCTCCGATTCGAACCCGACCGCATGCGCGACGGCACCGACCGCCATCGCCGTGGTCTCGAGAAGCTTCGAGGCGGCAAGCATCCGACGCTCCGCCACGTAGGCGGCAGGCGACTGACCGACGACGGCGGTGAACCGGTGGGCGAAGGCGGACCGTGACTGGTGCGTCAGGGCTGCGAGGTCGTCGACCGTCCACGGATGCTCGGGATTACGGTGGATCGCCGCCAAGGCCGGCGCGAGGGTCTGGTCGAGGGCGGTGGCCAGCCACCCCGGCTCGACCTTGTCGGAGGCCGACCACTCCCGCAGGGCATGGATGAAGACCAGGTCCAGGATGCGCGAGATCATGATGCAC
Organism: Microbacterium sp. CCH5-D1; assembly: GCF_001557335.1. Classification (NCBI taxonomy): domain Bacteria; kingdom Bacillati; phylum Actinomycetota; class Actinomycetes; order Micrococcales; family Microbacteriaceae; genus Microbacterium; species Microbacterium sp. CCH5-D1. The sequence goes on along the minus strand of NZ_LSJW01000192.1, from coordinate 3,066 downwards.
GCGCCGGGTCGGCGCTGTCCGAGCTCATCGAGCAGCAGTCGCAGGCTCAGCCCCAGCCACTCGTTTCCCGGCCGGGCCGACGATATGTGCACCACCGGGGGAAGAGCAGCCATCGACGGGCCGCCGAGCTCGCTCTGCGCGCGGAACTCGCCGGTGACCCAGCCCGGCGCCGCCTCCGCGCCGATGCCGCGGTCGGACTCGACCAGCTCGCGGGCGGGGACCGTCGAATCGGCGGTGGCGATGCTGTGCGCGAGCCCCTGACGGACCAGCACGAAATCACGGGGCTCGAGCACGATCGGCATCGCCTGACCGTCGACCCGGACGATCAGCCGCGAGTCGACGGCGAAGTGCACTCGAGTGACGCCCGAGGGGATGTCCACGTGGAAAGGAACGGGCGGCGCGTAGAGCATCGCGTCCCGCCCGTCCAGGCGAGCGTGCAGGAGTGCTTCCGAGAGCGCGTCCACGGCATGATCGGCAGTCGATGCAGGATCGGCATGTTTTCGCAGGTCATCAGTCATGGTTTTTGCCCCAGAGTCCAACCTACTCTCTTCTTGGTTCCAGACCAGGAACCAACCGAAGGTCACGCGCGCCCTGCACGAGCGACCGCGAACGACAGGAGACGAACATGTCCGACAAGCCCGCCATCGTCCTGGTCCACGGCTTCTGGGGAGGGGCAGCTCACTGGGGTCCCCTGATCCTCGAACTCCGTCGCCGCGGCTACGACGATCTGCACGCGGTCGAGAACCCGCTCACCTCCCTCGCCGACGACGCAGAGCGCACGCAGAAGATGGTCCGTCAGATCGACGGCCCCGTCCTCCTCGTCGGGCACTCCTACGGCGGCGCCGTCATCACGGAGGCCGGCGACCTGCCCAACGTGGTGGGCCTCGTCTACGTGGCGGCGTTCGCTCCCGACGCCGGCGAGAGCGCAGGGCAGATCACTCAGGAGAACCCACCGGCCGCGGTCGACGCCATCGCCCCCGACTCGGACGGCTATCTGTGGATCGCACAGGACCGTTTCCACGAGAGCTTCGCCCAGGACCTCTCCGCCGACGACGCGCTGGTCATGGCCGTCACCCAGAAGGCCCCCCTGGGGTCGACGTTCGGTGACACCGTGACGGCGCCCGCATGGAAGGCGAAGCCCACCTGGTACCAGGTCTCGACCGCCGACCGGATGATCAATCCCGACAACGAACGACGCATGGCGACGCGCATGAACCCGCGTCAGATCATCGAGCTCGACGCGAGCCACGCCTCCCTTGCGTCGCAGCCGGCCGCGATCGCCGACCTCATCGATGCCGCGGTCGCGGGGTCCAGCCTGAGCTGACGCGACGGCGGGGCGCCTCACTTTCGAATCGCGCGAATAGTTGCATCTGACGCTCGGATCCAATCATTCGCGCGATTCGAAGGGCCGGGAGATCTGGACGCCACCTGTCATAACAGGTAGGGTGAACCTGTCATTACAGGTTGCGCAGCGTCGCAGCACCCGTTACGAGGAGCACCGATGCCCGAGTTCCACGCCCCGCCGATCTCCCCCCTGGCGATCGCCTTCGACGCCGAGAAGCTCACGCTCTCGCCCGAAGGGCCGACTCTCACCCGGCGGATGTCCGACCTCGAGGGGCTCTTCCTCGACGCAGAGGCCTGGGCCACGGCATCAGCCGGCGAGAACCCCGTGGTCTACACCGTGGTCAGCTCCCCCGTGCCCGAGGTCGACCGCGAGCTGCCCCAGTCGATCACCACGATCATGCCCGGGGACACGAGCGGAGAGCTCTGGATGACCAAGGGCCACCAGCACCCGAACCATCAGGGCGAGATCTACCTGGCGCTGAAAGGTCGCGGCGGACTGCTCATGTTCGACGGCGAGCGCACCGAATGGCTCGACATGCTCCCTGGCACGATCGGCTACATCCCGCCTGGGTGGGCGCACCGCTCGGTGAACACCGGCGACGAGCCGTACTCCTTCCTCGCGGTGTACCCGGGTGGAGCGGGCCACGACTACGGCTGGGTGCTGGAGCACGGGATGGGTTCGCGGGCTTACCGGTCACCCGAGGGCGTCGAGCTGCGTCCGTACGCGGGATAGGCGCCACCATGATCATCGCGCACGACCTGGGCACGACGGGGAACAAGGCCTCCCTGCACCACGACGACGGCCGGATCGTCGCCTCGGTCACCGTCGCCTACCCCGCGCACTTCGCTGCGGGCGGCGTCGCCGAGCAGAACCCGGACGACTGGTGGAACGCGGTCGTCGCCGCCACACGTGACCTGATCGCCCGCACCAGCACGCCCACGAGCGACATCGTCGGACTCGTGGTGAGCGGGCAGATGATGGGCGCCGTCCTCCTCGATGCCGAGGGCGAGCCCGCGCGACCGGCGATCATCTGGGCCGACACGAGAGCCGGAGCCCAGCAGCGCGAGCTCGAGGACGCGATCGGCGCCGAACGCGCGTACGGGATCCTGGGGCACCGTCTGAACCCCACCTACTCGGTCGAGAAGATCATGTGGGTGCGCGACAACGAGCCCGACGTCTGGGCGCGCGTGCGCCGGGTCTGTGTCGCGAAGGACTTCATCGTGCTGCGCCTCACCGGGCGTCTGGCGACGGACCGTTCCGACGCGTCAGGCACCAACGCCTACGACCAGGCGGCCGGCACCTGGTCGGGCGAGGTGCTGCGGGCCGCACGCCTCGACCGCGCGCTGTTCCCCGAGATCCTCGAGTCGACGCAGATCGCGGGAGCGCTGACGGATGCCGCTGCGACCGCGCTCGGGCTGCACACGGGCGTGCGGGTGGTGATGGGCGGCGGCGACGGTCCCCTGGCCGCGGTCGGATCGGGCGTGGTCGCTCCGGAGGACGGCGCCTACGTGTGCCTCGGCACCTCGTCGTGGATCTCGTTCGCAGCGGACGCTCCGCTGCACGATCCGGGAATGCGCACCTTCACGTTCGACAACGTCGTCCCCGGCTCGTTCGTGCCCACGGCGACCATGCAGGCCGGCGGTGCCTCCGTGCAGTGGATCGCCGAGGCCCTCTCCCCCGACCCCGCCCACCCGGAGACCGGACGGCTGACGGCCGAGGCC
>NZ_LSJW01000191.1:0-5368 GCF_001557335.1 Microbacterium sp. CCH5-D1 | reverse complement strand
TTCATCACGGCGTCGAGCAGATCGGCGACACCGCGTCCGTGGATGGCGGACACCGGGTGCGGTTCGCCGAGACCGAGGCTCCACAGAGCTGCGGTCTCCGGCTCCTGCCGGGCGTCATCGATCTTGTTGGCGACCAGGAACACGGGCTTGCCGCTCTTGCGCAGCAGCTTCACCACGTGCTCATCGGTGGAGGTCGCACCCACCATGGCGTCGACGACGAACAGCACCAGGTCGGCGAGGTCGATCGCCACCTCCGCCTGCATCGCGACAGAGCGGTCGATGCCGCGGGCGTCCGGCTCCCACCCGCCTGTGTCGACGAGCGAGAAGCGACGGTCTCCCCACTCCGCCTTGTACGTCACGCGGTCGCGGGTCACACCGGGGGTGTCCTCCACGACGGCCTCACGGCGACCGAGGATGCGGTTCACGAGCGCGGACTTGCCCACGTTCGGCCGTCCGACGATCGCCACCACGGGAAGTGCGGGACTGTAGTGGATGCCGTCCTCGCCGAGCGTGATGCCCGCGAGGAGCTCCGCGTCCTCGTCGTCCAGCTCGTAGTCGGAGAGGCCGGCGCGGAGGGTCTCCGCACGCTGCTCGGCGAGATGCTCGTCGAGCTGGTCCATCTTCTCGGCGAGCTGGTCGGGGCCGCCTTCGTATTCGTCGTCAGCCACGGGGTGCTCCTTGGATTCGTTCGATCACCGTGAGGACGGCGTCGATGGTCTGGGGGAAATCGAGCTCCGTCGAATCGACGACCTCGACGCCTTCTGCAGCGTTCAGGAAGTCGACGACGGCACTGTCTGAGGCATCGCGCTTGTGCAATGCCGCGGCGACAGCAGCCGCATTCTCGCCAGCGAGTTCACCGGCACGTCGCGCAGCCCGCACTTCGGGGGCTGCGGTGAGAAGGATCCGTACAGGGGCGTCCGGTGCCACCACGGTCGTGATGTCACGTCCCTCCACCACGACGGCGGGATACGACGACTCGGCTACCAGCCGGCGGAAGAGCTCGTTGACCCGTGCTCGCACCTCGGGCACGCGCGCCACGCCGCTCACCGCTCCGGAGACTCGCGGGTCGCGGATGGCCTCGGTGACCTCCACGTCTCCGACGAGCACCGTGCGGTCGTCGGGGTCGAGGCCCAGTCGCACGGGGAAGTCGGTCGCCGCAGCGAGGACGGCCTCGGAGTCGTCCGTGTCGGCCCCGCGGTCGAGCACATGCCAAGCGAGCGCACGGTAGGCGGACCCGGTGTCGAGGTACCCGAAGCCGAGCTTGCGCGCCACAGCCTTGGAAACGCTGGACTTGCCGGAGCCGGCGGGGCCGTCGATCGCGATGAACTTGTGTGCGTCGGTCACGTGCGCCTCCGCGGCGGAGAATGAGATGTCAGTCATTGGTGCTCCCCGCGATACGCCAGCCGCGTTCCTGGAGCCCGGTGATCGCGCCGTGCAGAGCCGCCGGGTCGACGCTGATCTCGGCGAGGCCGAACTGCGCTCCCGGCGAATGCTCCAGGCGCAGGTCCTCGACGTTGACTCCGAGTTCACCCAGCTCGCCGAAGAGCCGCCCGAGTTGCCCGGCGGTGTCGTCGATCATGACGACGAGGGTGTCGAAGCGCTGGTTCTGTCCATGCTTGCCGGGAAGACGCTCGACCCCGTCGTTGCCCTGGCGGATGGTCTCGGCCACCGTGCGGCGGGCGCCGGGGGCGGCCGGATCGCGCAGGGCGTCGGAGATCTCACCGAGGTCGGAAGCGAGGGCATCGAGGATCTCGACCACCGGTTCGGCGTTCGCCCCGAGGATCTGCACCCAGAGTTCCGGTGCCGACGCAGCGATGCGCGTCGTGTCGCGGACGCCCTGGCCCGCGAGACGGAGCGCCCCTTCCTCGGCCTCTGCGAGGCGACCGGCGAGCAGACTCGCCACCACCTGCGGCACATGCGAGATCAGCGCGACAGAACGGTCGTGCTCCTCCGGGGTCATCTCGAGCGGCATCGCTCCCACATCGAGGGCAAGGGCCTCGACGAGCGCGAGATCGGAAGCTTTCGTCTCCGCGTCTCGGCACACGACCCAGGGGCGCCCGATGAAGAGGTCAGCGCGAGCAGAGATCGCCCCACCGCGCTCACGGCCGGCGAGGGGATGCGAGCCGATGTAGCGGGCGAGGTCCACGCCGCGCGTCTGAAGAGTGCGGAACGGCTCGAGCTTCACACTGGCGACATCGGTGACCACCGCCTGCGGGAACCGCTCGAGCTCGGCCTGGATCACGTCTGCCGTGACATCGGGCGGAACGGCGACCACCACGAGAGAGGGGGCGTCGTCCTCCGCCGCGATCCGGCCGGCGCCGTAGTCGACCGCGAGGCGCAGTTGGGCCGGCGAGGCGTCGGACAGCACCACGTCGACGCCCTTCGCACGGAGGGCATGACCGATGCTCGCGCCGAGGAGGCCCGCCCCGACGATGCGGACGGTCCCGGAGAGACGCGGCGCGACGAAGCCCGCTCTCCGCCCCGCGGGCGCACTCGTCGTATCGGTCATTCGCTCTCCTGCTCGCCTGGCGCCTCGGCGACACCGGAATCACGGCGCGACAGGGTCAAAAGCGCGCCGAGTTCGATTTTACTCAGTTCCCGCGTCTTTCCGGCCGGGAGGGTTCCCAGGTGGAGCGGACCGAACTGTCGACGGACCAGTTCCGTGACCGGGTGGCCGACGGCCGCGAGCATCCGACGGACGATGCGGTTGCGACCGGAGTGCAGTGTCAACTCCACCAGGCTCGACCCTCGTGAGGTGTCCAGGAGCCGCGCCTTGTCGGCGGCGATCGGTCCGTCCTCCAGTTCGATGCCCTTGGTGAGCTTCGAGATCGTCTGTGGCAGCACCGTTCCCTCGACCTTCGCGATGTACACCTTGGTCACGCCGAACGACGGGTGCGCCAGCACATGAGCGAGCGCGCCGTCGTTGGTCAGGATGAGCAGACCGCTCGTCTCGGCATCCAGCCGTCCGACGTTGTACAGCCGCTCCTCGTAGTCGGCGGTGAACCGGCGCAGATCGGGGCGGCCATTCTCGTCCTTCATGCTGCTCACGACACCGGTGGGCTTGTTGAGCATGACGTAGCGCTTCGAGACGTCGAGCTGCACGGCGGTGCCGTCAACGTCGACGAGGTCGTTCTCCGGGTCGATCCGTCTCCCGAGTTCGGAGACCACGATGCCGTTGACGCGGATGCGGCCTTCGGTGATGTACTGCTCGACCACGCGGCGTGAAGCGACTCCTGCAGCGGCGAGCACCTTCTGCAGGCGCACGCCTTCGGGTGCAGCCCCGGAATCGTTCGAGGCTGCGTTCGAGGCGTCGTTCATGGCGTCGTGGCCGGTCATCGGATGGTCCCTTCGTCGAATCCGTCTGCGCCATCGTCGAGCAGCGGGGAGATCGGGGGCAGCTCGTCGAGGGAGTTGATGCCCAGATGCTGGAGGAGCGCGTCGGTGGTGCCGTAGTTGATCGCACCGGTCTCGGAGTCTGCGAACAATTCGGTGATCAGTCCACGAGCGACGAGCGTACGGACGACGGAGTCCACGTTCACCGCGCGGATGGAGGCGACCTGGCTGCGCGTGACCGGCTGCTTGTAGGCGATGACGGCAAGGGTCTCCAGGGCGGCCTGCGAGAGACGTGCGGGAGCCTGACCGCCGATGAATGCCGCCACCACGTCGTCGAGCTCTTCCCTGACGTAGAGACGCCACCCGCCGCCGACCTCCCGAAGCTCGAAGCCGCGTCGCGGTCCCTTCCCGCGCCCGTCGTAGTCCTCGACCAGCATCTCCAGGGTCTGGCGCACGGCAGGAACCGGCGAGCCGACCGCGGCGGCCAGGGCGACGAGACCGATCGGCTCATCCACGATGAAGAGGATCGCCTCGATCCGCTCGGTCAGAGGAATCTCCTCGGCACCGGCCAGGTCGGCGTTCGTCTCGTCCGTCACATCATCGGTCATAGTCGGCTCCCAGGGTCGCCAGCGTCTCATCCGACCAGGAGTCGGCTGCCCAGCGCAGCGTCAGCTCGCCGAGCGGTTCCAGTTGTTCGAACGACAGCGCCGCGTGCCGGTAGAGCTCCAGCACCGAGATGAACCGTGCCACGACGATGCCCGGCTCGGTCACGCCGGCCACGAGTTCACGGAAACTCACCGACTCGGTGCCGCGCAGCAGCGTCACCACGATCGCCGCCTGCTCGCGGATGCTGACCAGGGGCGCGTGCAGGTGATCGAGCCCGACGTGCGGGATCTCCTTCGGGGCGAAGGCCAGGAGGGCGAGAGCGGCGAAGTCGTCGACACTCAAGGACCACACGAGCTCCGGCGTCTGACGTCGGTGCTTCTCCTCCAGACGGACAGCGCGCACGTGACGACGGTCTTCGCGCTGCAGACAGCGGGCGAACCAGGTCGAGACCTCCTTGAAGGCCCGATACTGCAGCAGGCGTGCGAACAACAGGTCGCGCGCCTCGAGCAGAGCCACCGCCTCGGCATCGACCAGCTCGCCCTGAGGGAGAAGACCGGCGACCTTCATGTCGAGCAGGGTCGCGGCCACGACCAGGAACTCGGACGCCTGATCGAGGTCCTCGTCGTCGTCGAGTTGGCCGAGGTACGCGATGAACTCGTTGGTGACCGCGCTCAGCGATACCTCGGTGATGTCCATCTCGTGCTTCGAGATGAGGTTCAGCAACAGGTCGAAGGGGCCGTCGAAGTTCGACAGCGAGACCGTGAAGCCGCTGGCTTCGGCGGACGCTCCTTCGTCTGCGCTCTCCTGGAGCGACGGGTCGACGGGTGCTTCGTCAGGCGACGGCGCCACGGGCGACCAGCTCCCGCGCCAGCCGCAGATACGCCTGAGCGGCGGCATGCTCGGGGGCGAACTCGGTGATCGGCACGCCCGACACGGAGGCGTCAGGGAACTTCACGGTGCGGCCGATCACGGTTTCCAGCACATCGTCGCCGAATGCCTCGACCACACGCTCGAGCACCTCACGGGAGTGCAGCGTGCGCGGGTCGTACATCGTCGCCAGCAGGCCGTCCATCGTGATCGAAGGGTTGAGCCGGTCGCGGACCTTGTCGATCGTCTCGATCAGCAGCGCGACCCCGCGCAAGGCGAAGAACTCGCACTCGAGCGGGATGATCACGCCGTGGGCCGCCGTCAGCGCGTTCACGGTGAGGATGCCGAGCGAAGGCTGGCAGTCGATCAGGATGACGTCGTACTCCCCTGCCACCTGGCGCAGGACGCGGGCGAGGATCGTCTCTCGCGCGACCTCGTTGACGAGGTGCACCTCCGCAGCGGAGAGATCGATGTTCGCCGGCATGACATCGAGGCCCTCGACACTCGAGTGCACGATCGCATCGTGGGCGTCGCGCTTGGTGTCCAACAGCAGGTCGTAGAT
>NZ_LSJW01000190.1:0-5158 GCF_001557335.1 Microbacterium sp. CCH5-D1 | reverse complement strand
GAACAGGATCATCACCGGGATCGCGGCCATCACGGCCCCCGCCGAGAACGCCGACCAGTCCGCATACCGCGGGTTCGCGACGAGCTTCGTCAGACCGACCACGAGCGTCTGCTGATCGACGTCGACGAGCATGACGCTCGCGATGACGTACTCGTTGACGGTGCCGATGAACGAGAGCAGTCCGACCACCGCGAGGATCGGCGCGACCAGACGAAGGATGATCGTGAAGAAGATGCGTGCATGACCGGCACCGTCGATGCGGGCAGCCTCGTCGATCTCCTTGGGGATCGTGTTGAAGAAGCCGTACATCAGGTAGGTGTTCACACCGAGCGCTCCACCGAGGTACACCAGGATCAGACCCGTGTGGGTGTTCAGACCGATGGCCGGGAACCAGTCCCCCAGGGTCGACATGAGGAGGAAGATCGCGACCACGGCGAGCAGCTGCGGGAACATCTGCACGACCACGATCGTCACGAGGCCCACGCGGCGCCCGGCGAACCTCATGCGCGAGAAGGCGTAGGCGGCGCACGCTCCGATGAAGACCGTGACCGCGCCGGTGACGACGGCGATCAGGAGCGTGTTGAGGAACCACGTGCCGTACGGGTTCTGCGGGTCGCTGAGGATGCGCACGTAGCTGTCGATCCCGATCGCGGAGAACAGCTGGTTCGAGCCCGTCAGCGTCCCCTTCGGGTTCAGCGAGGCCGAGACGACGTACAGCAGCGGGAACAGCGCGAACGCGCTCACGACGATCGCCACGAGGTGACGCCATCCGGTGTCGGCGAACCAGGCGCCGAAGCTGCGGCGGCGCGGAGCGAGGGTCTGCGCCTTCTCGGCGGACCGGGTTGTGGCGGGACGCTCGGTGATGGGGCTGTCGGTGCTCATGTCAGTTCAGCTCCTCGAGGGCCTTGGTCTTGCGGAAGCTGATGATGGAGATCGTCGCGACCACGATGAAGATCAGGATCGTGAAGGCCGACGCCAGACCGTAGTCGCGGGTCTGACCCGTGAAAGCCACCTTGTAGACCATCGAGATCAGGATGTCGGTGTGGCCCACGGGGATGGACACATCGCTGAAGCGCGGCCCGCCCTTGGTGAGCATGTAGATCAGGTTGAAGTTGTTGAAGTTGAACGCGAACGACGAGATCAGCAGCGGCGCCACGGTCACGAGCAGCAGCGGCAGCTTGATGCGGCGGAAGACCTGCCACGGGTTCGCGCCGTCCATCACGGCGGCTTCGTTGACGTCCTCCGGGATGCCCTGCAGCGCCCCCATGCAGACCAGGAACATGTACGGGAACCCGAGCCACAGGTTCACCAGCAGCACCGACACCTTGGCGAGCGTGGGATCGGTCAGCCACGGGATCGCGGCCCCGCCGAAGATCACCTGGTTGATGAAGCCGAAGCTCTCGTTCATCATGCCCGCCCAGACCAGCGCGGACAGGAACGCGGGGAACGCGTACGGGAGGATCAGGATGATGCGGTAGCCGTTGCGGAAGCGCATACGGGTGTTGTTGAACACCAGCGCGAGCAGCAGACCGAGGAAGAACGTGGTCGCGACCGAGATCAGGGCGAACGCGAAGGTCCAGAGCGTCACCGAGATGAGCGGACCGCGGATGGAGGAGTCGGTGACAGCGCGCACGAAGTTGTCGAAACCGACCGTCGTCTGCCATCCGGGGAGGAGCTGCTCTCCGCCTTCGGCTGTGAACGCACCGTCACCCGTGTCCGAGTAGACGATCCCTGTGGTGGTGTCGGTGATCGTGTCTGCACCCTCGTCGTACTCGAGCGTCGAGACGTAGAGGTAGCCCTTCTGCCCGTCGGGAGCGCGCAGGCTGCCCTCGTTGGGGTCGTCGCTGAACGGGACGGAGAGCTGCTCCAGCTCCTCCGACAGCGTGAAGACGGTGGCGAGGGGAAGCGTGGTCCACCCGTCGACCGCGACGGCCTTGTCACCTTCGAACTGCGCGTCGACCTCTGCGAGCGGCTGCTCCGCCGTGCCGAGGAGTGCATCGCCGGTGTCCGGGTCGGTCGCCAGCAGGCCGTAGGTGCCGAACTGCTCGACCACGGTGACGGGGTACGTCGGCGAGTCCTCGACCCGTTCCTGCGCCGATGCGAGAAGCGACGAGATCGCCTGGTCCTTGGTTCCGTTGTGGCCGGTGCCGTAGTTCGTGAAGCCGATGTACCCGGTGTAGAGCAGCGTGAAGACCTGGAACACGATCAGGAAGATGATGCCGGGCGTCAGGTACTTCGCCGCGATGCGCTTGCGGGAGAAGTAGATGTAGTTGACCAGGACGGCGACCACGACGACGATGCCGAGGATCAACCACTCCTGGTGGGCGAACAGCACGAACGCGGCATACAGCGCGATCGCATCGACGACCGCCAGCAGGAGGATCTTCAGCAGCATCCAGCCGATCGGCCCTGATGCAGCCTCGGCGATCTTGGCGGCCTGGCGCTGGCGCTTGGTCGGAGGAGCTGTGCGCTCTTCGGTGTCAGTCATGTCGTCCTCGTCATGATCCTGCCGGGGCGGGCGAAGGCGCCCACCCCGGCAGAGTCAGTGTCCTGGCTGTTACTTGATCGCGGCGGTCACGTCGTCGACGAGCTTCTGCCACGTCGTCGCCGGGTCCTCGCCGTTGATGATCGCGGCCTCGGCCACGCCCCAGTACTGCCAGACCGCACCCATGGCCGGGATGGCGGGCATCGGCACGGCGTCGGCACCGACGGCCTGGAAGCCGGCGATGATCGGGTCGGCGGCCGCGGTGTCGGCCGCAGCGGTGAGCGCGGGAAGCACGTTGCCGGCCTTGAACAGCTCGAGCTGCACGTCTTCGGTGCCGATGTAGTTCACGAGGAAGTCGTTCGCGGCGACCTTGTTCTTCGACTCGGAGCTCACGAAGAAGCCCTTCACTCCGGCGAACGGCGATGCGGTCTCACCGGTCGGGCTCGGGATCGGGTCGATCGCGACGTTGATGCCGGCGTCGGTGGCCGCACCCACGTTCCACGGACCGGTCAGCCAGAAGGCGGCGGTGCCGTCGAGGAACTGCTGCTTGGCGATCTCACCGTCGACGTCGGTGTTGAGCACGCCGGCTGCGCCCTGCGCGCCCAGCCAGTCGGCGAAGGCGAAGCCGCCCTCGCTGCCGAGCTGGAGGTCGGTGGAGTCGTAGCTGCCGGTGTCGTCGGTGCCGAACACCGGGGCGCCGAACGCGGTCTGGAACGGGTACAGGTGGTACGGGTTGCCCTCGGTCCCCTGCTCGACGACGAACTTCCCCTTGGAGATCATGTCGTCGAAGCTGGTCGCGGGAGCCGGAACCAGGTCGGCGTTGCGGAGCACGGCGATGTTCTCCACGGCGTACGGGAGCATGTAGACGGTGCCGTCGTACGTCGCCGCCTGCAGCGCGACGGGGAGGTAGTCCTCGGAGCTGTCGCCCAGCTCGATCGGAGCGACCACGCCGTTCGTGGAGAGCTCGCCCAGCCAGTCGTGCGCGCCCATGACGATGTCGGGGCCCTTGCCGGTCGGGACCTGCTGGATGAAGTCGTCCTTCATGTCGTCGACCGACTTGCCCGTGAGCTGGACCTTGACGCCGGTCTTCTCCTCGTAGGCATCTGCGGCGCCCTGAAGCGCGTCGACCCGCTCGGCGTCGACCCAGACGACCAGCGCACTGCTGTCGTCGGAGCCGGAGGTGTCGTCGTTGCTGGTCCCCGTGGAGCAGCCGGCAAGCGTCAGAGTCGAAACGATGGCGATCGCGCCCGCGGCGACGATGCCCCTCTTGTTCACCTTCATTGGTGTGTGCCTCTCTCAGTGCTGATCACCTGCAAGGACTGCAAGCGCTTACAGTATGCATCGAAATCAGGGGTGTTCGCAATGAGAGAGGCCGTCGATATCAACCCGTGATGCACCGAAATCCGCTTCACTCAGATGGAAACGCTTCCACGAGTCCGACGAAACCCGCTCCGTAGACTGTGGTCATGGCTGGTGGCACACTTCGCATCCGCAGGATCACGGCAGCGCTCGCGTTGGCGCTCACGGCGATGGCGCTGAGCGGGTGCACCGCGTTCGCCCCGAGCTATGGCGTCCTGGATCGAGAAGCCGAGCCGGAAGACGCCGTCCCGGACGCGGTGGCGGAGCAGGACTCCGGAGACGTCGCCGACCTGTCGTCGGCCCGCCTGGTGGGTGAACACTCGGGCAGCTCGATCTGGCTGCTGCGCGGCGTCGAACCGGGAGCGGTATGCGTGCTCGCCTTCCCCGAGGATGGCGAGTGGGGCATGGCGTGCGGCGGAGAAGGCGCCCCCGTGGAGATGAGTGGTCCCGCCGGGCACTTCGTGACCGTCCCCGACGACTACCCCACGCCGGACGGAGCCACCCGGGTCTCCGACAACGTCTACGCGCTGAGCCCCTGAGTAGGATGAAACCATGGCTGACAGCTCATTTGACATCGTCTCGAAGGTCGACCACCAGGAAGCGGAGAACGCTCTGAACCAGGCCCGCAAGGAGATCGAGCAGCGCTACGACTTCAAGGGCACCGGTGCGTCGATCGCCTGGAGCGGCGAGAGCATCCTCATCATCGCGAACACCGAGGAGCGCGCCAAGGCCGTGCTCGACGTGTTCCAGTCCAAGCTCATCAAGCGCGGCATCTCGCTGAAGAGCCTCGAGTCCGGCGACCCGTTCGCCAGCGGCAAGGAGTTCCGCATCGTCTCGACGCTCAAGGACGGCATCTCCTCCGAGAACGCGAAGAAGATCAACAAGATCATCCGGGACGAGGGCCCCAAGGGCGTGAAGAGCCAAATCCAGGGCGACGAGCTGCGCGTGCAGTCCAAGAGCCGCGACGACCTGCAGTCGGTCATCGCGCTGTTGAAGGGCGCCGACCTCGATCTCGACCTGCAGTTCATCAACTACCGGTAAGCGTCGCGCTCGACGACGGAGGGGCCGGATGCGATCGCTTCCGGCCCCTCCGTCGTGATTTCTGGACTGCGTGCCAGATTGTTGAATTGCATACCAATATATGGGTTTCCGTACCCAAGACTGGGAAGCGGTCGACTCGACCGACGACGCGAACGCCGCGTGACGCACTGCCGTCGTAGGGCTGCGCGATTTCGGTATTGCGAGCTTGCCCTCGTGGGGACGAGGCCGCGGCAGTTCCATGCGCTCGCGTCTTCGGTGGCCGGCGGATGCTGA
>NZ_LSJW01000189.1:0-234 GCF_001557335.1 Microbacterium sp. CCH5-D1 | reverse complement strand
CTCGAAGAGGCGCTCACGCTCGGTGCGGGGGTGCAGCGCGAACGCGAGATCCAGGCCGGTGCTCGAGGGGGTCTTGCGGTAGGGGAAGCGCAGCGCGCCGCTGAACCGCTGCAGCCGGTCGGCGACGTCGAGCGGAGTGGGGTCGTCGGCGAGGATGACCTGCTGGAACGCCGGCGGCAGCGCGGGCAGGAACCCGATGAGCACGCCGAGCTCGGGGTTGTCGTCGTGCCAGAC